>VXXH01000263.1 GCA_009835515.1 Candidatus Poribacteria bacterium | reverse complement strand
CGATAATGTCGAATTGATTCACAGGATTTTGTCAGGCGAAGACGAGGCATTCAGCGTCTTAGTCCGAAAGTATCAAAGGCGTGTTCATGCCCTGATATGGCGGAAGATAGGGGATTTTCACATCGCTGAAGAAATCACCCAAGACGCTTTCCTCAAAGTCTATAAAAATCTTTCAACGCTAAAGAATCCGAAACTATTTGATGGGTGGCTTTATGTGATCGCGAATCGCCTTTGCCTTAATTGGATCCAAAGAAACAAGCCGGCAATTCGTCAACAATCAATAGAAGCCACGCCGATAGAAGAAATCGAAAAATCGTTTTATGCTAATTATGAATCTGAGCACCGTGAAATTGAGGCGACTGAACATCACCGTGAAATTGTCAAAGACCTCCTTGAAAAACTGCCGGAGAGTGAACGCACGGTTATGACCCTTCACTATCTCGGCGAAATGTCATGCAAGGCGATTGGCGAATTCTTGGGTGTATCCCCGAATACAGTTAAGAGTCGTCTCCAACGCGCACGGAACCGTCTAAAGGAGCAAGAAAATATGATTCGCGAAACGCTCGGTAGCGTCCACTTACCTACCAACTTCACCGACAGCATTCTACAGCAAATTGCTAAAATCAAACCGATTGCCCCGACCAGCAGCAAACCTATCGTGCCGTGGGCAGCCGCTACCGCAACAGCGATCCTTATGTTCCTAATAATGGGTATCGGTTCTGAACACCTTGCCCGCTTTCAGAAGCCATATAATTTGATGGCACAATCGGAAGCCACCGTTGAAATCATTGATGCGCCGATTGTCCTTGACACACAGGCGAAACGGGATTTACGAAACCAAGCCGGACGTTTTGATGCGATTGGTAAAAACACTGGTGCCGGTCCGCAAGTTTCAGCACCTGTTTTGCTTGCCGCTGCAGAGATAGAAAAGGAGGTGCGCCCGCCAACAAAACAACAATGGTTACAAGTAAGCACTCCAGCAAAAGGGCGTTCAGTATCAAACATATTAGCAAGCTCCTGGGGGGATGTCTATGCGGTTTCAAAAATCGGTATCTACAGATTAGCACCAGATGCACCTGCTTGGACGCTCCTTAGCCCACTTCCCTCGGAGACTTCTGTAGATAACCACAGAATACGGATGGCAGAAGGAAACAACATACTCTATCTCGTCTTGCCCAATGGCGTGTTTGCTTCAAAAGATAGAGGTGAGACATGGATAAAACTTGGCGAGCGTCCAACGGGGCCTGCTATTGGTCTCGTGGTAACGGATGATGCATTATACCTCGCGCTTCGAGACGAAGGTATTTTCCTGTCTACAGATACTGGTAAGCAGTGGACACCACTTAACAATGAAATAACAGACAGCCGTATGAGTGCAATAGCTGCTGTTAAAAATACAGTGTTTATCGGGACAAACCGAGGTCTCTATCGGTTACATTCAGAGACGTGGGTAAAATTGCCGATTACCACAAAAGCCATTCACTCCTTGTCAGTCTCCGGAGATAACCTCTACGTCGGGACAGGACGCGACCCTGCTCAGTTGGAAACCCCTGAAGGCATGCAAGCGTATCTCGAGGAACTTACGAGCGACATCCATTCCGATGCAAGAACATGGGAGGTTTTCTATTCAACCGATTTGGGCGATTCATGGGTTGATATAACGCCGTCAAGCAATTCACTGAAAATGAAAACCGTGTCGGGTGCTGAAGTCTTTGCAGCTGGAAACATCATTCTGACCTTCGGAGTGATGAGTTTTCGCTCAACCGACGGTGGAAAAACATGGACAGAATCTGATGCCGATATGAGTTTATCGACTACCGTAGCAGTAGACGAAAATACCTTCTTCACCTCCGGACTTAAACGCTCAACCGATGGTGGCGAATCATGGCATTCATTTACGAATGGGATAATCGGCACTTCAATACGCAACTTAGCGAGGTTCAAAAATGAGCTTTACACAAGCACCGCCGAAGGTGTTATGAAATCCATCGATGGCGGTGAGTCGTGGAAAAATCTGCCCTTGAATCTTGGCGAACTCACCCTAAAACCAGCGGAAAACGCCTATGGTCTGATTTTTCCAAGATTAGCAATTGCTGACGGCATCCTTTATGGAGCCGCGGCGATTTTGGTCCCGAAGCATAAATTGCGCATCTGCCATCTCTCTGCGAATGGAAACGTGTTAGTCCCGCTCCAAGGGATACCCGCACTTGAAGGTGCCCCGGTTACCAGAGATATAACGGATTGGGTAGAGAAAACGTCCCTACTTGAAATATTTCCGAGAGCATTTGCAGTCAGCGGCGAGACCTTCTATGTGGAATATATGCGGCAGCTGCTCCGGTGGAAGCGCGGTGAGCCGGAATGGTTTAACACCGGACTGGTAGATGAAGGCAAAAGCAGAGACGAAAATGATGGCTTTATGAAGAATCTGAGACTTGCTGTTTCTGATGAAACCGTCTACGCTGGAAAACGCGACGGAAGTCTCTTTCAATCGTTCGATAGTGGCAACACATGGAAAAATTTGACTTCAAGTCTACCCTTACGTTTTGAGCGTTTCAATGATATAACTTTTGCGGGTTCAATTGTGTATGTTGCTACCGACGCGGGGGTCTTGGTCTCAGAAAACGGTGAGCATTGGCGCGCAATCACCGATAAGGTAGAAACGCACACTCTCATTGATCAAATCGCTGTGGATACCACAACAGTTTACGGTGCTGGTGACGAAGGTGTCTATAGATTGAATCATCGCGACGAATGGGAAAAGATCTCGCCAGAAGTGCCAGATAGCGTTACCTCTCTCGTAGTTAATAACGATAGACTTTATATCACCACCAAACATCGTGGGATGTTTCATATTTCTGTTGAGAAAGAATAGTAGGCAACCGGACGAGGGAAACAACATCCTTTCATTCGCGCGATTGTAGCCGTCTTCGGAGCGGGTGCGCTGATGTTAACCTTCTGTGTTACACAGCAAACGATCCTTGAAAAGTAGTCCAGAACAACAACTAAAAAATAAAATTCTGCACTACAATTACAGCCAAGCCATTGTGGGAATTGAAGTTTCCTCATAGGTTTGGCTGTTTGCATTTTATTTATAGTGAAACCGAAAAATAAATAGACATCTTTGTAGCATAAACTGTTAGTT
>VXXH01000111.1 GCA_009835515.1 Candidatus Poribacteria bacterium | reverse complement strand
TTCCAAATATCATCGCAAATAGCACTATTATTCTAATTTTCATTACCTTGACCTATCGTAATCAGTTTTGCCGGTGTATCTACAGAGGATTATTATACACGCATCAAACGCCGGACCTTAGACTTTCTACTCATTAGACATTAGTTGATGGGAATCTGAAAATTCATTAATATTCTATCCAAAGCCGTTAAATCCGAGACTCAAGCAATCAACACGGCTTTAATCGGAGCATCTCATTCCCAGTTTTCTGGAAATGATACGGGACGCGTTCAACTGAGCAAGCGATCCCGTCTTTTTCAAGTTCGTCAATAACAGGTGATAAGAAAGGCGAGGGGCTGCTGTTCACATCAACGATAGGGAAAATTCTCACTTCAGTTCCGATACGAAGCAGCTCGCGTACAGCATCAAGATGAAATGCGAGATCCCTATTTGCTGAGTAGAAAAAGAGGAGATGCGCGGAGAGCACGAGATCAAAGTGTCGGTCAGGGAAAGGCAAATTAGGGAGTGAAGCGTCTATGTATCGTCCTTGTTGTTTGCCACCCTCAAAATCTTGGCAGAACTCATCCATTGCCTGTCTTCTGACTTCTGCTAACTCATCAACAGACGCGAATTTTGTCCAGACGAATTTATCTCGGTTTCCGAAAGCTTGCGTGATGATATCTTTGTGGGTTTCCTGAATCCGTTGACGCAATTCCACCTCCGAATACCGGTAAATCGGATCCACGGAGATTATCGGCGTGCCGCGCTGGTGCATTCCGGTATTGAACGACGCGGGGCCGCCGCCGACATCAACAATGTCGCGCGCCAAGTCGTCCTCAGAGAGGTTAAACATATCAAGGTATTCATCAAACGATCGACCCCACGGAACGATGTTTTTGTAATGGAACCCCATGTTAATTATACCTACCGGAACGCCTTATGCTTTTTGATTAACCATGCTGGAGAGGATACCGAGGATTTTGTCGCACCGTTCAATCGCGTACACGGACATATCAATATAAAGTTTTTGACCCTCCAATTTGAGGAACAGCCATTCTGTGCCGGTAGTGGTAGCCCCATAAATACAAGAGATACTATTGCCTTTCTGCTGATTAAAGCATTGTGCTGCGAGCATCTCAGCGACGCATTGCCCGATGCCAAGCGTTGGGTCAGCATTCTTTGCTTCAACGAGAACGATAACAGGTGCCTCTAAATAAAATTGTTCCGGGGATAGACTTATCAAAAAATCGCAAGGACCTGTCAATCCTTTTTCTGCATCAACACTGAAGTCTATCCCAGAAAAAAGACTGATCTTACGATCGAATTGCTCGCGGAGCTCAACGAGAACATTGGTGACAATAAGTTCCGAGCGTGCCTTCTCTGTCCTTATAGCAATTGCCAGCTGCACCTTTTTCGCCAATTCCGCAACGAGTGCCTCGCTCGGTGGTACAGGTGTTATGTCAGCAAAGATGTTTGCGGATTCAATTGTCTCTAATTGAAATTCCTCCCGGACCGTTTCTAAGGTGAAATCGCTATAAGCCACGGGAGAGTCTCCCTCTTTAATCAGCAACCCCGACACCAATTTCTTGTAGAACTGCCACTGCTCGCTGTGCCAATTCGGTTGTAGCGTCACGTTTGATCGCACGGTTCAAGTGTATGATTGCGCGTTCATCTCCATCTCTTGCTAACTCCAACGCTTCCTCAAAACCTTTGTTCCCGTAACTGAAATCTCTCGGTATAACCGTCAAGTCCCGGTCTTTCCAATAATACTTCAGTTCATCGGATTCCCAATTGCGATAGACATCTTCCCATTTAAGGGAGTTGAAGAGGTTCAGGTGCGGTTCAAGCATGTGTTCAGCGATCGGGTCATCGACAGCCTGATAGCGGTTGTCGAGCGACACGCGGAGCCGGTCTTCGGTCAAATTCGGCAGTGCTTTGTGGATAGTCAAAGCGGGGAAGATGAGCGTATCGCCAACTTCATAGTTTGTGGAATGCCATTCGCCAGACAATTCGTCCTCATTAACGCAGAGACTGCCAGCACCGAGCGAAAAGTGGTGCTCCATGACTTTATTGACTTTATGCGAACCGGGTAGGACTGCCAAGCCTCCTAACTCAATCGGACAATCTCCGACGGGTGCCCAACAGGTATAGGTCTGGAAATTCCCTTGGAAGTGGACGAAGTCTTGGTGTATCGGTGTTGTATGTGCGGTGTACTTAGGAAACCAGAGGCGCGCAATCTTCTGTGGATGCGGCAGTACCTCTCTACCGACAATTTTCTCCACCATATCGACAACTTCGGACCAGTGTCCGGAACGGTGGAATGCTTGTAACTTATACACTTCGTGGTATACATCCGTGTATTCAGAATCACCTTCAGTACACTGCGCGGAAATATCGGCGATGCCGTCCATCGGGTCGGTCCCGGCGACGAGCCAACCGCCTTCCTGCATCGTCGTTAGCATCTCTCGCCGCAATGCCCAGAGTTTGTCAGGGTCTTGCAGCTTCTTGAAGAAGAGATACCCCTCTTCTGAGATCCGGTGACGCAATTCTTCCGGATCATTCATTGCATCGTTGGATACGCGAAGTTCTTTTAAGGCTTCCATCTGACTTCTCCTTGGATCTATTCGTGCTGGTGTCCGTTCTGCGACGGAGGCGGTTCATCGAAAGGGATACCTTTCGCCTCGGCTGCGAGTCGGCGTTTATTCCAGGCGGCGATAGCTTCATATATCTCTGCACGCCCCTGCTCAACACCTTGTTCAATACCTTGTTCTTTGGCTTTTTCAAGGCTTTGTGCATGTTCAGCACGCCATTCGTTAAAACGTCTTAACATGATATCCGCTCCTTCTTTGAAGATAATAAACGCAATTGCGGTCCGATTAAACACCGGGGACGTTGCGTCTAACTTTCTTAGCATCTGTAGGATGCCGTTCCATCCGGCGACAAGTTCGTAGAGACATATCCCGATGATGTAGAGAAGTCCTAACACCGTATAAGTAATGATTGCACTTTCTGCGTCTCGGACGGTAAATAAGGATCCCCGTTTTTTTTCCATAGACCGGTTCTTTGTTTTCCTTTCTTGTTAGGTGGCAGCTTTGGATATTTATAGTATAACACATACGAAATGAGAAATTCAATTTTTAAAACGGCTATGGGCGATTAGCCG
>VXXH01000830.1 GCA_009835515.1 Candidatus Poribacteria bacterium | reverse complement strand
GTTTTACGGGATACTATACTATTTAAAGAGTTTCTACTCGGAGATCCTATGCAAAATCGGCTTGCAATCTTCGCCTGAATAGAAGCGATCGGACATTAATTAACGCAGACTATGAAATTGAGGTTATTATAAGGAGTACAGGATGGCTATTGAATACGCGGGAGCTTACGATGCATCGGCAATCCTGCCGGATGTTGCCCGCGAAATTGAAATTTATGAGATTCAACTCGGTCGGGTCCAAGCCGGTCAAGTTGAAGAGACCCTCTTCACCGAATTCAGACTTCGGCACGGGGTTTACGGACAGCGCGATGATAGATCGCAGATGATCCGTGTCAAAATCCCATTCGGTGGACTCACAGCGGTGCAACTTGAAATGTTGGCGGATGTTGCCGAAGAATTTTCGGACAATATCATCCACATTACCACCCGTCAAGATGTGCAATATCACTACGTAGATATCAACAACACCCCTGAGTTGATGCGTCGCCTTGCAAGCGTTGACATCACAACAAAAGAAGCGTGTGGTAATGTCGTGCGAAACGTCACAGCATGCCCTCTCAGTGGTGTCTGCCAAGATGAGACATTTGACGTAACACCCTATTCTAAGGCGTTGTCCGCATTCCTTTTAGGGCACCCGGATGCCCAAGACTTTGGTCGTAAGTTCAAAATCGCATTTTCTGGATGTGAAGAGCATGCTTGCGGCTTAGCAAACATGCACGACATCGGTGCAGTTGCTGCCGTTAAAGAGGTAGACGGTGAAGTCAAACGCGGTTTTAAACTTTATGTCGGTGGCGGACTCGGTGCGGTGCCACATCAGGCGAAGGTTTTTGATGATTTCGTCTCGGCAGAGGAGCTCCTGCCAATTTCACAATCAATTTGCAGAGTCTTCACCCGTTTAGGTGAACGCAGAAATCGGAATAAGGCGCGTTTAAAGTTTGTCATCGCCAAATATGGCATTGAAGAATTCCGTAAACTGGTGCTTGAAGATCGTGAAACGCTACGGCATGACCCCGTATGGACAGCATATTTGGATAATTTAGATGCCTACGATGAGAGTCCTCTCAAAGCACCGACACAGCTCAACGGTACCACGAAACCCGAAGGGTTTGAAGACTGGTATCAATCTAATGTGCGGTTACAGAGTCAACCCGGCTACGCTTTTGTGACGATTACGCTACCGCTTGGCGATATTACTGCAGATCAGACGCGGGATTTGGCAGATATTTCGCGGAAATACGTTAAAGACACTATCCGTGCCACAGTCGAACAGAACATCGTTCTCCGCTGGGTAACAATGACAGACCTCCCCGCGCTCTATCGCGAGTTGAAAGAAATTGGTCTCGGTGATCCGGGTGCAGAATCCATGGTTGATATTACGGCTTGCCCCGGTACGGACTCTTGCAAACTCGGTGTCTCTTCTTCGCGTGGTCTGGCAGCGCACCTGCGAAACCATTTCATTGAAACGGGTGTGCAGAATGAGATCAAAGACTTTCGGATTAAGATTAGCGGATGCCCGAACTCATGCGGACAGCACCACGTCGCGAATATTGGTTTCTTCGGTTCCTCACGCCGGATGGGTGAGCATATTGCGCCTTTCTATCAGGTACTCCTCGGTGGACACATGATTGAGAATGCCAGTTCTTACGGACTTGCCACTGGAAAAATCCACGGCAAATATATTCCGGCGTTCATTGAGGAATTAACCGGTAAGTACACGGTGGAACGAAATGAGGAAGAATCCTTCACCGATTACGTCGCACGGCTCGGTAAAGCGGAAATCAAGACCATTTTATCTAAGTACGATAAGATTCCGACTTACGAGGAAGCACCGGAATTCTATGTGGACACTGGCGATACGAAAGATTACCAACTCAAAACAGGTGTCGGTGAGTGTGCCGGAGAGGTCGTAGCACTTGTCTCCATGAAGTTAGAAGAAGCAGATCGGCTTATCTATGAATCGGGCTTGAACTTGGAGAAGGGTGAATATCAGGATTCCGCGGAGTTGGCTTTTAATGCGATGATCAGAGCCGCAGACGGACTTTTGACAACGGTAGGGTTGCAATATATTGACGACGCTACTACCGTCAACGAATTCCGCCCGCACTTCTTTGAACCCGGTAACTTCTTCCCGGGTTACGGTGCGCATATCTTCAAGGCAATGGAAGAGGATATCTCTACGTTCGATCACGAATTGGCACACCGTCGGGTTGAAGAAGCCACTCTCTTTGTAGAAGAATCGCATAACGTTTATAATCGTATGCGCATCAAGCAGGAAGAAGAGGAAGAGAGCCGTCGTAAAAAGCGCCGCTCGCGCCCCGCACGGAAGCCGAGGGTTGTCAAGGAGACGAAACCTGTTGAGGAAATCGTCGATAGCCTTGATCTGAAAGGTGTCGCTTGCCCGTTCAACTATGTCCAAGCAAAAGTCCGCTTGGAGACAATGGACATTGGTCAACTCCTTGAGATTACCATTGACGATGGCGAACCGATTGAAAACGTACCGGTGAGCCTCACCAACGATGGGCATGAGGTCCTTGACACGAAGAAGGTCGGAAAACACTATCGCCTGACCATTCGGAAGGGTGAGTAAAGTCTAAGATTGTGGTTCATCGGAACTAAGTTTCACGAGAAGGCGATTGCCGCCCGCGCCCGAAACGGGCGGGTCAGGCAATCGCTTTTTTAATCTACCAAAAGTTGCCCAGGGGAAATGAATTAGTCGATAATGCGTGACGTACATCCACGAGAAATACAAATCTACCGCACGCCAAATGGTCGACAGCCTTTCATGGAATGGTTGAGGTCGATTCGGAATCAAAAGACACAAAGACAAATTCGTGCGCGGCTTGCTCAATTTGAAGATGGCAATTTTGGTGATTATAAATCTGTTGGTGAGGGTGTTTTGAATTGCGTTTTCACTTTGGGGCAGGTTATCGCATCTATTTTGGACAAGTAGATAGGACAATAGTGCTTTTGCTCTGTGGCGGTGACAAGTCATCACAGACGCGCGACATTGAACGTGCAAAAGAATATTGGTTGCAATACAAGGAGGCTCGTTAATGCAAAAAATGGGAATATGGCGCGACTACCTCATTGAAGTGCTTGCTGATCGAGATGAGGCGATTGGTTATCTTCAGGCAATTCTGGAC
>VXXH01000193.1 GCA_009835515.1 Candidatus Poribacteria bacterium | reverse complement strand
GCTTTGATCTTGATATTAGTTATAAAATTGAAAACGATAATAATGGACGCATCGACGGCTTGACAATGGCAGAAGGTAATATCTTGCTGCATCAAGAGCTCAGAGAAGCAATACCGGGCATCGCTCTGGGTGGAGAAGAAATTAATGATGTCACCTTTCTACACGAAAGTTATGCATATATCTCGCGAATTCCACCAACGGAGCAACCGCATCCGATTAGTTCTTTTCTGTTTTCACCCTATACAAAACTCTGCGGACGTTCTATACCCAATCCAGATCGTAGACCTGACGAATACCAAAAATATTTCCCTGAATACGATGTGTGGGATATTTTGTTAACCATTCGCGTAATTGATCACTTGGATTTTGCTCCTCATCGTGTTGAAATACATAAATTATTGGAACTGGCAAGAGAGCGACAAAACTATAGATTTGGAGACATAAACGGCGATGGCACCGTCAACATTCTCGACCTCACACTCGTCTCACAGCAGATCGGAACACTGAATCCGAGCAATCGACGCGTAGATGTGAACAAGGATGGTGTCGTCAATATCCTCAATCTTGTGATTGTCGCAAACGCTTTTGAGTGAAAATAACAGCCGATTAGCCCCAAGGAGATGCTATGTATAAAAGACTTTTTTTCCTTATTGTTGCCGTGTTTATAACTATTGACATCGCTTATGCACAGGGATTGGATTGGATGCCGGATCCCAATCTACGAAAAGCCGTCCGAGAAGAGATGAGTGTTCCAGAGGGTGTACCCATCACAGCAGTGGACATAGCGAACGTTGTTAGACTCAACGTCGCATCAATGGATATTGTGGACTTGACAGGTTTAGAACGTTTTGTAAACCTTGAAAATATTGTTGCCAATCGTAACCACATACAGGATCTTCGCCCCCTTGCAGGATTGAAAAATCTCGGAGATCTGCACTTAAGTTACAACAATATTCAGGATCTTCGCCCCCTTGCGGGATTAACAAATCTCGCAGCCTTGACATTAAATCACAATAATATTTCAGATATATCGCCTTTGGCGGAATTGATAAATCTCATAGAGTTGAGCTTAACTCACAACACTATTTCAGATGTATCGCCCTTGGCGGGGCTGGTAAATCTTCAATCACTGTGGTTGTGGAGCAACCAAATCAAAGACATATCCGCGTTGGAAAACTTGGTACAGTTAGAGACCTTGATGCTCGTTGACAACCAGATTGAAGATATATCACCGCTTGTCGCCTTGACGGGTTTAAGGGAATTGAACGTGAGCAAGAATTGGATTGTTGATCTTTCACCGCTCGGTGAACTCTCTAACATAGAGATTCTGGCTACTGAAGAGAATCCCGGAAGCTATGGACAAGACACGGATTGGATGCCAGATCCGGAATTAAGACAAGCGGTTCACGAACGATTAAATTTGCCACAAGGAGCACCGCTAATCCCTTTGCATTTACAAGAACTTACAAGCCTAATTGTCGTGAAATCTGGTATATCAAGTCTTCAGGGTTTGGAGCACGCTGTAAACCTCCGGTTTTTGCATATAACGCATAGCCTACTTTCTGACCTTACACCGCTTAAGGATTCAGTGTCGCTAACGGTTTTAAAACTCTGGGAGAATGAGATTTCAGATATTACACCGTTAGTAAATTTGACGAATTTAGAAGAACTTCAACTATCTGACAATCATATTAGAGAGATTGCACCTCTCTCAGGACTCACTAATTTACAGATATTAGACCTTTCCGACAATTTGATAGCAGATATCACACCGCTTGAGAATCTAACTTCCTTAGAGTTTTTGGGTCTCGCAAAAAATCCTGTAGATGCATCACAATTACTACAATTAAGATTGCCGAGTTTCAGGGTTTGTAACATACCGGGACTTCCATTCAAAGATCGTATTGAAAATCGCGATTATCCGTCTGTTTTCTCGGCGTGGGCGAACATCATCAATCTTCCGACTTTGTCTGATTCTGAGAGGTATGCTTACCACGACTTATCGTTTGGTACCGATTTGGGAATTGGCCTCATAGAAACTGATGAGGGGTTTCATATTATTGGCAATCTCGAAGAAGCCAAAAGACGACGAGATACCTTTTTGGAGCAGAACCCGAACATGGTTTTCCTTGCGCAGGTTGAATACTATCTCGCTACCCCTGACGAATATCCTGACGATTGGCACCTTTGGCTTCGGGATGAAGCAGGTAAGCGTGTTCTCATTGACGGGGGATGGAATAACATCCCCATAGACTTTACCCTTCCTGAAACGCAAAAGTGGACGATTGACCAAGCGAAGGTTATCGCAGCGTGCGGACTGTTTGACGGTATTTTTTTGGATCATTGGAACGAGGATCGGCGACTTTATAGGTATCGAACGCTTGAAGAGGAACACATTGCCCGTGACCGTATTCTACAAGGCATTCGTAATGTGGTCGGCGACGATTTCTTGATAATGGCGAATACCAATCACGGCAAAATTCCGAGATGGGCGGAATATATCAACGGCACTTTCATGGAAACAGCACCTGACTTATCGGCTGATTTAAATCAATTTCAAGGTGCCGGTTATACGCTTAGGGCAATACTGGAAATCGAAGAAACGTTGATATGGTCAGAAAAACATTTTCGTGAACCGCGTATCAATTGTCTGGAAGGACAAGGGCTTATTGAAGAATTACCAGATTCGCCTCGCAACCGACAATGGATGCGTCTTTTTACAACGATGAGTCTAACGCTCTCAGATGGTTACGTCCTTTACACTATCGGGAGTGCCTCACTGAATCACGAACATTTCTGGTACAATTCGTTCCTGCCCGAGTCTCATGACTGGCATCCACACGTACATGATCACGACCATTATTGGTACGATTTCTACGACGTTCCACTGGGCCGTCCGGTAGGAGAAAAGGGGGTTCTCTATCAAAATCGCGAAGGTCTCTACATCCGCGAGTATACCAACGGCTGGGCGGCCTACAATCGTAGTGGTACGGAACAGCAGATCGAGTTCTCGGAAGCAATGTCAGGTGTTGCGAGTGGTGTGAAAGAGAAACGCTTGCACGTGCTACCTGACTTAGATTGCGAGATTTATCTGAAATCGGCATCGGGGTTAGAAACCCCTCCTACAGTGTATGTGAACAAAGATGGTGTTG
>VXXH01000865.1 GCA_009835515.1 Candidatus Poribacteria bacterium | reverse complement strand
ATGATGCTTTCCCGCGCGCCTTGTTGTATGCCTTGTTGTATGCCTTGTTGTATGCCTTGTTCTTTGAAGTATTGGACGACCTCTGATTGCATCAGGATTTCCTCCGGTATAATTTCACGAATGTCATGAAAGTTGAAGATGACGTTACATAAGATAGCCAGAGAGGCAAGATAATTAGGTTTGTCTGCCGCGTCCATTGGGATAGTCTCTGCAACTTCAACACAGTGTCGCAACCATTCTTTGGAACTCATATCTTCTGGCGGTTTCATCAACGGTGCGAACGGGATGAGTCCCTTTAACTTCGCATCCAGAATGGCTTGTCCGGCTATTTCGCAGAGTCTGATGACCTTGTATTTGATGGTAATCTCATACTCCGACCCGTTTTGGACGTATTCTCCCGGATCATTGAGCCCCGCATTCGGATGGAAATAGATGACATGCGAATAGATAGGCATTCCAAATGTACGAATGCCTAAACCAACGTAGCCTGCTACGCGGCGCGGCATTGGTATCTCTGTGCTATCGTGCGTCTGAAGTTCGAGATGCACGATAACTTCTTTGCAGCGGACCTTTGCATGTATGAAACTATCGGCGCGGTACCAATTCACAGTCGGCTGTTCTGTTTCAAGAACCCGAATTACTTCAGCATCCGGGGTCCCAAGACTGAATCTGATTAAGTCATTCGGGTCCCTCTGAATGACATTTTTTGCCGCCGTATCATATCGCCCACTTAGAGGATAGGATACATCGGATTCAGATCGCCTTGCATTTTCTGTCATATTTGAATATTCCGTTTTGGGCCTACACTAAAATAAAATTGATTTGAAATTTTTTCGGTATGTCTTGTATAATACATAAAATGATTTGAATCTCAACAGCAGATCAAGGTTACTTTTGGCGAAGCTTGCAAGCCAAAACTTGCTATTAAAAGCCAACACACTAAAGGATAAACTCTATGGATCCGACAACAGATCTTAAGGAAGCAGCAGTCTTTACACCACAGCACAAGGACTTTGTCGAAAACAACGGGTATCTGTTAATTAAAAACGCCTTACCCGCCGATGTCGTCGCGGAAATTGATGCCGCTGTTGACGAAGTTTACGCCAAAGAAGAAGCCGCGGGGAACCTTGAAGCAGGCGGTAAGTTGAATCTCCGGAACTGCATCACGCACCACGAGGCGTTCCTCCAACTCCTTGATTGGCAGAAAACCGTGCCGCTCGCCTACGGCGTACTCAATTGGAACGTTCAGATGATTACATCTCATCTGATTGTGCTACCCTCTAAAGAAGAACCACCTGACGAGGTAAAAAACCGTATCGGCTTACACCGAGACGGTGGGACATCACATGCCGAAATGCAGGAACCCCACCCTCGAATCATGCTTAAGATTGCCTACGCGATCAGCGACCAATCCGATCCCGCCTCTGGCGCGACTGTGCTGGTACCCGGAAGTAACCGATTGACAGGGAGACCCCCAACCGATCCAGATACAGGTTGGGCACGCGGCGCTATTTCTATGAATGTCAATGCTGGAGATGCTTTCCTCTTTGAACAACGCACATGGCACGGTATCGGACACAACTGGTCGGGTATGCCGCGCAAAACCATTTTCATGGGATACGCCTATCGCTGGGTCAAACCGATGGATTATATCACGATGCCTGACGAACTCGTTGCCAAATGCAACCCGATCCAGAAGCAATTAATCGGGGTCGTCAGCGATCCGCTCAGCTACTATCTACCGAAGGACCAAGATGTGCCGCTGCGCGCCACGCTCAATGCGGAAGCGTAATAACGCATAAACGCGTAAAGTGAGGATGTGCACCGCCCACTATTCAAGCTTGCTCTTGAGCGAAAGGCTATAATCAAGAAGGGCATTCGCATACGGCATATTGTGAAGCCCATACCCGCTATCGCCTTTAACCATGTCGTAGTTCAGTTTCGCGTCCAGATAGGCCTGTGAAGTTTTGTCAGGCGCAGCGTCAAGCATCGTTTTGACGGCTTGCATCTTCGCCTCTATCTCAGCACGATATTGCGGTAACTTCGTCTCCATGCTATTATCTGCACTATCGTGACACCCCGCAGTACTGCATACCGACAACTCGGCGGCAAATGTATGTCCACCGTGTTTCGCAACCGCCTCAGGGTCATCTTTCGCCATGTGGCATTGTACACACCGCTTTTTCATGACGCGCACGTGCGGCGACGGCATCCGTTTTACGCCTGCACCCTCGCGTCCGAGGAACATTTCCGATTGGGATTGGTGAACGATGCCAGCACCCGCACAACCGCAGTCCATTTTATGGCAGCTGACACATAATTTTTTCGCGGGTTGCACCAATAAGTGTTCTAATTTGCTCGTATGGGAATGGCACGTAGAACAAGAAACAGCATTCACCGCTGTCTCTATGTTATAGGTATGCCCCGAATAGACTCGCTCGCTAAAAACTTCGTAACCAGCGGAGTGGCAGCTCAGACAAGAGGTCTGCACCTCATACGGACCTTCAATCAGGTTCACAAGGGCGTGTGAGTGTCCCGCATGTTGCCACTCTTGATAGGCGGGTTCGGTCCCGTGACACTTGTCGCAACCTTCAGCAAACGGCGTTTTTGTATTAGAGGCATCATTCTCTATAGGGGCCGCGTAGAGTGTCCCGGTCTTATCGTAGCCACAGAGTGCGAAAAGGGCAATCGCTCCCATCAGTAGAGCTAACCCTAAAAATAAGAAAAACTGTTTCATGAATTTTTATTGTCCTTGTACAATTTCTTTTTTCAGTCACTGGACTATGTTGCTTACTGAATAGTCTCTGATAGTTAAATATAATACCTGATTTGGCGAAATATGTCAAAACTTTTTAAATGCACCCAACCTGCTAATTGTGCCTTTAATGCTTCGCCAAACGCATGGAAAAGTGGGAGGGATTTTTATGTCTCAAGCCGAAAATGGAATAAATCTTTTCAATGGTAAAAACATGGACGGTTGGCTTGCACGAGGTGGCACGCCACAACATGAATGGGGTGCTGCCGGCAGCGTTGCTCTTAACCCTGACGACGCAAAACTGCTCACAACGACAACCGGTGAAGGAATCTTCTATAACGGGGCAACAGGACGCACCGCCGACATCTACACCGAAGCAGAATACGGCGATTGTGAA
>VXXH01000741.1 GCA_009835515.1 Candidatus Poribacteria bacterium | reverse complement strand
TTATGGTTTTGTAACCTCCAAATAGAATTCGTAAAACCAATTTGATGAGAGGGAATCTGCGGTATCGGCTTCAGTATTCTCATTGCGCAATTCGTTAAATTTCTTGAACTCAGTAAAGCGCCCATCTTTCAGTATCCCCACAAACGTCCCGTCTTGTGAACCAGTATCGCACAACCGATGGACATCTTCAAGACGATTGGTAGCAATTACGACGGTTTTGCCCATCGCTCGGAGTTCACCGATCAATTCTAACATCTCGACCTGTCCGCCGGGATCAAGAGGCGCGAGCGGTTCGTCGAGCAGCCACAGTTGTGGTTCATGAAGAAAGGTTTTGGCAAATAAGAGGCGTTGCCGCTCGCCAGTTGACAGCACCTCAATTTTGATGTCGCGCAGGTGTTGGATGTCCATTAATTCAAGCACAGCATCAATTGCTGAGGCACGTTCGTGTTTCTCTAATTTGTATGCAGCGGCGAAAAAATTGAGATAATCCACGACAGATAACTCAGGGTATCCCTCAAAAGCGATAGGGATATACCCAATAGAGGGACGCACCTGTTTTGTGTTTGCAAGCGCATCAACCCCGTCAATAGAAACGCTACCCGATGTCGGCTCGACTAAAGTTGCCAAGATGTTGAGCAGGAGTGTTTTGCCTGCGCCGTTTCTACCGAGCAGAACGAGGCATTCACCGGCGGTTACCTGAAACGTGAGTTCTGTAAGAAACGGTTTTTTGTCAAAGGATTTACACAGGTTTTGGACCTCAAGCATTTTTAACTATTAGCCTTCGCTCGTTTTCGTCCGTTGTCCGAAAACGGGTTTCTGTTTAAAACCACGTAGTTCTCCCAACCAAACACACCCTCGCTCTGTGCCAAGAGTATGTAAAGGCTCATACTAGCTTTTGCAGCACTTTAACTTAGATCGACCTTGACGGGTCTACCGAGTTCGGCAGATTGCCATGCAGCTTCGGTTAATTGGATGACGCGTAAGCCGTTCTCAACACCGATTGGGTTCTCTGTCCGCTCACCGCGAATAATCTCAATAAAAGCGACATCTTTGTTGCCTGACGCTGGCATCTCAGACTCGTCAATGGGTTCCGGATTGCCTGATTGCTCCTGACGAAGGAGTTTGCCTTCACGGAGATGTAGGGCACCTTCCTCCAACCAGATAGAAAACGCTTCTCGTACACCACCGTAGGCATGTCCAACAATGCTGATGTTGCACAAGGCACCTGTATCAAATTTGATTGACATTGCAGTGAGGACATCTACTTCAATGTCCAAATTGTCTATCATCGCGAAGACGGTATCGGGACTCGCTTCCAACACCCAGAGCAGGATGTCAATAAGGTGACTTCCCGAATCGTTCAGTTGTCCACCCCCACCGAGAAACGGATCTTGCCGCCATTTCCCCTGCTGATTCCGATACCAATTCTGCGATTGATGCGCGGCGACGAAATTGACACGCCCCAGTTCACCGCTCTGGACGACTTTGCGGCAGTATTGGTAGGTAGGACTTAGATGCCTTTGGTAGCCGATCATTAGGTGTAAACCCGTCTCTTCAACCTTCGCAATTACCTGCTTCGCATGATCCACCGTACAGACCATCGGTTTTTCGGTATGCACATGGCAGCCTGCATCAAGTGCGTCCATAATGTGTTGGAAATGTAGACCGTGCGGTGAACTAATGACGACAGCATCGGGTTTGGCAGTGGATAACATCTCAACGTGGTCAGCGTAGGTCGGTACCGAATCGTCTAAACCGACAGTCTCTTTGAACGCGTCCAGTGAACCTTCACTCGGATCCGCGAGGGCAACAATCTCAACGTCTTCAACACTTGAGACACTGCGTCCGTGTCCACGTGCGTTGCCACCACATCCGATGAATGCAAAGTTTAATTTCTGTTTTGCCATATTTACTCCTGACTGTATTTTTGTTGACGTTTGTTTAAATACCTTGAAATGAAAAAGCTTAATATACCACTGATAATTGCGGAGAAAAGCGCGCCCTGAATCGTTCTTCCATATTTCTCGAAAAAACTCTTCTGTTCTATGCCGTGTTTAAGCGCAAGGACATTCTCATTCGCAACTGCCTCGTAAACGACGAACATGCCTTCTTTAATTACAGTGACACTGCTTTGCCTAATCTTAACAGCTACTTCAGTACGGACACTTGCGTCCTCATACCCGTCTTTATCAAGGAAAATGCTGTAGTGCCCTGGAAGCAAGCCAAACTCATATTCGCCATAGGCATTGGAATAAGCAATTTTAGGGTGTTTAAAGTTGTTACCCCAAATCCGGACTTCGACATCGCTTACTGGCGTTTGTTGGAAGTCGATCTCAAAAATTTTACCACGAATCACCCATTTTGTGTCCGTCTCGTGTGGAGGTAAAACGTTGATGTCCGCGGTCCCATTAGAGGTAGGAAATTCTACAGCGGCAGTCGTCATCCGATTTTCTTCGACAGGTATTGAAGTCGTCGTATGATAACCGTCCTTATGAACGCTAACGAAGTAGCGTCCCTGTGGTAAATTGTCGTGCCGATACTGTCCGCTCGCGTCTGTGATTCGGCTATTATGTGCTGGGAAGCTTCTTTTGCCAAGAATTTGCGAAATTTTAACCTCAGCGTTTTCAATCGGAACAGATTGTGGAGGTGGCGTTGTAATCCGCAATTGAAGCGTGCCATCTTGCGGTTCCTTGGATATGAACAAATCTTGGAATACGGTGAATATATTTTTCTTTTTGTTCATTGTAAGCGGCACAGAATGAACGCCACCGCTTGTGACCGATACGGGTTTCCCAATTCGACTCTGGTATCCAAATTTGCGGATATTAATCAGATAATTATCCGCGGGTATATCTCTATATACGAATTCACCTGTTTCGGCAGACTCTGTTTCATAGATATGCCCTTTTCTGTTGTCAATCTGAACACGCACACCAGCAATAGGAAGCTGCGTGGGAGTTGTATCTATAATATATCCACGGACAATGCCTTTTTCATCCAGTGTGTCTGATTCCTGCGCGGTGGCTCCAGCGATATACAGAACTCCACACACAACTAAAATGAGGGTTACCCTAAAATGCAGCATCTTTTTTCTCTTTTATAACCCAAGTTGCTACCTTTGTCCAAAGAGTTGTTTGATACTTGTTGCGATGA
>VXXH01000151.1 GCA_009835515.1 Candidatus Poribacteria bacterium | reverse complement strand
AGTAATATCTATGGACGGAGCATCGGGTGTAACAACTTGCTGGACGCGTTGGCATCCTGAAAAAAATATAAGTAAGATTGCGATTAAGATTAGGAAAATTTTTGTGTTCACTAATAACTCCTTGTCTGAAATGGAAATTGTTCTGCAACGACGAACTGATCATCTGTTTCGGGTGAACGGTAGATGAGACTGAGGGTTGTTATTTCACTGTATCGGTTGCCACTCGGTTTGGAGACGCTGCTGTTCGGTTTGTAGAGAATGGTGCTGGAATTGTCCGACTGACAGGTGCGGGTGGAATCCACCGGCAAAACGTGCTGTGTCATCGTAGTCGGAAAGATGCTCCAATAGGACGCTGTGTAAGCGCACGATTTCGTCTGCAGGTTCGGGAACAAGGAACATCGTACACGATCTTCGGTGTTGGAAAGCATCAAATCGGGCAAACTGGACAGAAAAGGCAGACATCTGTTGTGCGGCTTTTTCGAGCGCGGGCGTGATCTCTGCGAAATCGCGACGCGCTGCGAATGGATAAAGCAGCGTTATATGGGGCATCCAACGCTCGAAGTTTCGGTCGTGGATCCGACGGATGGCTTGGATGGGCGGCTGCACGGCTTCGGGTGGAATGAGAACAACGGCTGTCGTATGTGTTTTGTTGGTCATATTGTGAAACGTAAGTATTTTTTGAAATTCGGTGCGGTTAGGAATGCAGATCGCAAGAAACACCCCAGCAAAAACACCCCCTTATCAACGGGGCAGGTGAGTACACCGCAAAACCGCACCTACCGCGATGAGCAGCTAGTCATCAACAATTACCGACCGACAGACATCCCCCATCGTCCACCGTCGACATGTAAGGTCTGTCCCGTAATGTAAGAGGCATCGTCGCTAAGGAGGAAAGCGATGGCGGATGCAATCTCTTCGGGGCTGGCGCGGCGTTTCATAATGCAGGAATTGATCGGCGTTTCCTCTAATTCTTTCTTGCGAGCAGCAGGATCGGGGGCTTTACCGAAATGCATCTCCGTAACGATCCACCCCGGCGCGATAGCATTGACGCGGATGCCATATTCAACGAATTCATAAGCCATTGTTTTCGTGAGAGAGACCAATGCGGATTTAATCGCATCGTAAACCCACCCACCGGGTCTGCCGAGAAAACCGCCCTCTGATGAGAGATTGACGATAGCAGCCCCTTCCTGCTTCAAAAGCGGTAAGAGATGCTGTGTGATCAGGACCCAACCTCGGAGACCGATTGCGGTTTCGGGTCGCCAATTTGGAATCCACGCACCGTCTTCTATTGTGCCAGAACGCGCGGTAGCAGCGTTATTGACGAGGACATGAAGCGCGGAAAACTTTTCGGCAACAACACCTGCAGCAGCGATAACGCTTTCATCATCAGCGAGATCAACTTCTACAAAAAGTGCCTTCCCACCTGTTTCTTGGATTTCGGCGACCGCCTTGTGTGCCATTTCTGCGTTATTATCGGCGATGATGACGTGTGCACCTTCGGCTGCGAGACGGTTCGCCGTCGCCCTACCGATACCGGAGGCACCACCGGTTATCAATGCGACTTTATCCGTAAAGCGGATTGTTCCCCATGGATTTGTTTGCATGTGTAGTTCCCTTTAGTTAAGCTGTCAGCAACCAGCAACCGGCTGTCAGGAGTCGCGCGCCTACAAATGATATAGAGCTTTTTTTAGATGCCTGCGGCGAATCCACCATCAACGAGGAGAGAGGCACCCGTGATCCATTCTCCGTCGTCGGAGGCGAGAAAGACACAGGCACGTCCAATGTCTCTCGGCAGACCGAACCGCGGTAATGCAGTTTTTTCGAGCGCTTCATTGATCTGTTCTGGCGTGAGGTAGTCCTGAATTGCTGTTTCAATATAACCCGGACAGATGGAGTTGACCGTTATGCCGAATTGTCCGATTTCTAACGCTGTATCTCTGACCATGTTAACGACAGCGGCTTTCGCGGGCGCATACGCTGGACCTGCGCCACCACCATAAGCGTGAACAGAGGCGATCTGGATGATTCTTCCAAATTTTGACTGTTTCAAATGCGGGATTGCGAGTTTCGTCGCAACGAAAACGCCACGGAGGTTAACACCGACGACTTGATCCCAATCGGCGATTGAGATATCTTGCGCGCCGCCGGGGATGTGGATACCGGCATTATTCACGAGAATGTCAAGTCCGCCGAAGTGTTCAACGGTTTGCTGTATCGCGTCAACAACTTGTGATGCGTCAGCAACATCAGTCTGAACGAATATCCCTTGTGCGCCGAGTTTTTCGACTTCAGTGACAGTTGGAGTGGTAACATCGGTCTCATGATATTTGCCGCGAAGGGGTGCCTCTTGCTTATCCACAATAGCAATACGCGCACCTTCACGGGCACATTCAAGTGCGATGCCGCGCCCGATGCCTGAACTCCCGCCGGTTACAATGCAAACACGATCCTTGAGTAGCATTTAAAAAACGCTTCCTTAATTTGATCTCTTCACTCATTGTTTGCCTCCATCTCTCTCGCCACTTTCAGAGGCTGTTTAATCAAGTCAATATCCCTTTTGACATTATACCGTATCTTCTAAAATCTTTACAACATTTTCAGGCAGAGTAGTCTGTCCAGTCTAAAATTGGGAGTCCCTGTTCGTAGTAGGGCAATTCTGCGGTGTACTCACCCAAATGCGAAGTGCATTATTACCCGTTTCTGAGCGGAGACGTGCGATAAATCGCACTACTACGAACGAGTCCACCGACAATTCAAAGGTAGACAGACTAATAGGTATCAATTTAGCCCTGTAGGTGTTTTTGCTTGAGTGTTTCTGCGGATTTCTGCGGATTTCCGTTAGGTTGAACGGCGTTGAGAAGTCAGATGTTGATAGGTTAAAGACACCTGAAAGCTAATATCCCCCTACATCTACTCACGAACGCTGTGAAACCCAACTTTACACCCTCAGAGTCCGGGATACTTCAAGGTTTCCAAAGCGTTGGGTTTCACTCGGTCTCTGGTGAACGTGGCGTATCTGGAGAAAGTTGTGTTTTCTCTGATTTTCACGGTTTGGGTGGCATTTGTTCTACCTTGGGGAAATCCGCAGAAACACCCTATCAATACACAGAAATACCCAAGCAAAAACACCCCAAGCAAAAACACCTACGGGACT
>VXXH01000267.1 GCA_009835515.1 Candidatus Poribacteria bacterium | reverse complement strand
ATTCTGCGTTCTCCCAGGTCCGGTAGGTGTGGTTTCCTAACCGCACCGGGCATCGGGAAAAATTACCCGATTTAATTCTTAATCTTCATGCGAAAAACCTTTCAGTTTTCAGAAAAAGACTCTCGGACTATCACAAACCTCTTAACTGATAACTGACAACTCTAACTCTGATAACTAATCAAGCGTAAAACGTAGCACGCCATGGCCAGGGGTCCCAACATAAAGTGTCCTACTATCAACAGTAAACGAGTTAATCTCGCTCGGAACTTCCGGTGTAACGGGTTCCCATGTGTTTGAATTCTCTTTCAATTGATATATCTGTTGCGCAGTTGCGCCGTATACGGTTGTGTCCTCAACTGCCATTTTTTCTATGACAAGCGGTGCGCCTTCTGCATCGATCGCCGTGTGCCAGCGAGTCCCATCGCTTGAATACATAACACCTTTATCGGTTGCCACGTAAAGCGTTGGTCCGGCGAAGCCGATAGCCTTGAATTGCGTAACAGCAAACGGGAGATTCGCAGTGACATCGTTCCAAGTGTCGCCTTCATCAAACGATTGAAGGAGGTGTCCGTCCCGTTTGCCAACGTAAACGGTTTCGCCTGAGACAGCGATTTTGAAATCCATGGAGCCCTGCTCTTCAAGGTCGACAACAGAATCAATAGACTCACCTGCATCTGCTAAGCCGGTATTGAACCATTCAGTCATGCCGGGCTTCCACCTGAAGAGTTGCTGGTGATATTCCATATAGTAAGTGCTACCGCTGACAGCAAAACTCCCGAGATATGACTGAAAGAGTTCAATCACACCTTTCTCTATGGCCTTACCACCAGCCGTGCTGAGCTTATCCAGATCAAAATCTTTAAGCAAATCTTGAAGCGTTAATTCCGTACGTTCCTCATCGTTTTTCTCAGGTTCATCTTGAACGCTTCCCAGAAGGACGTTTTCAAATTTTTCACGGACGAGTGTTTCAATGTCCGACACCACTAAACTCGGCATTTCGGGGACAGGCACTAACCCGTTATCCTCAGCAGATACGCGGAAAAGTTGCGGCGATGTCTCTTGGACACCTTTGACATAAAGCATATCGTTAAATTTCATCAGACTCATAAACACCTCAGGACGATGTAGCACAGGTGCCCACGATTCACCCCCATCAAATGAGACAACGAGTTCTTTCCATATTGTTGCGTAGAGCGCATGATTGGCATAGACCAAATCGTTCACAGTAGTCCTCACCAACCCTGTGTTAAACGGATGCCATGTCTTGCCTGCATCGGTCGTGCGCTGAATCCCGAATCGACCCCCTGTGTAGAAAGTATTCGCACCCGACATGACAGCAGCAAAAGTACTTGGAATAGTTACGGCATCTGAATCTAAAGATATCCATGTCTTCCCGGCATCACTGGAGTAATAACCATCCCCACCATCTAAGACTAAAAGTCTTTCTTGCGCTGCTACCATTCTGAGGCTGGACATCTTTTCCAATTCTGAGGTGGCTGCTATTTGTGGTTTGTTAACTTCATGGGAAAAACTAAATCCGGAAAAACCAATGTTTTCATCGGGATCCATTTCTACGAAATCTATTGCCTGCCACGAATCTCCGAGGTCTGTTGATCGGTAAAGCGACAAAGAGGTCTTAGATGTTGACGAAATTGACATGGTCATCGAAAGGATCTTATACTTAACCTCATTTCCGACGGCAACGTAGAGTCGGTGTTCAGCACTCGCCAATGCGCGAATATTTCCGGTTTCACCTACCTGTAATTGCGCCCAGCCTTCCGAACTGTGGCGATAGAGGCCTTTATCTGTACCTACAAAAACAGTGTTTCCAATAGCCGTGATTGCCTGAATTTTCCTATCCGTCAAGTTTCCATCGTCAAGAGATGTCCACGATTTACCGGCATCTACAGAGCGGAACACACCTTCAACAAGCCCCAAGTAAAGTGCTTCATCTGTTATGGCAGTGTCAATTAATTGCCCTTCTGGACGCGCGCCCTGCACGCGCCAGGTCTCACCTCTATCTACCGAAGCAAGCGTTTCCGTGTCAGAAACGATGTAGAGGGTATCCTCATGTTCTGCCATTTGCCAGTAACCCTTAATAGACACGTCAGTATTGGCAGGTATCCACCTGCTTCTATCGTCTGTTAACCTATAGAGCTCCGCACCCGATCCGGCATAAACGTCGCCGTTAGATGCCATGAAGAGGCTGTTAACGACCCCGCCTTCGGGACCCTTAGTCTGGTTCCACTGAGACTTCGGCGGCGAGACTTCCGCTGTATCGACTGGCAGTGTGGCAAAAAGCGATGCGTCGGATTTCTGACCTGCGCCAAGGCTCTTACCCGGGGTATATGAACTCCCTGGCTGACTTCGGACCGCAGGCTTCGCCGGGGTATCAACAACAAAAACCGCATCAATCAGCTCAACCGTCGGTTCTGAGGTGGCGTTTAGACTGTACGGTTTCTGAAAACGTGAGAGATACGGTGTGCCAACCCCGATCATTAGGAAAATCAAGATAGCAGCGGCGGCAGAAATTGCTAAAGGTGCCATCGGTTTACTGGCAGTCGGTTGAACGGGGGTTATACGCCAGACCTCTCGCATGATGTTCTCTGCCATCTGATTCGGCAGTTGGAAGCTGCCAAGATTTTGCTGAATTATATCTTCCTCTTTTCGCAAACGGTTACGAGCGCGGCTGAGACGGCTTTTTACAGTGTTTTGGGAGACACCAAGAAATTCACTGATCGTCTTGATCGTCATTTCACCGAGGTAATGAAGCGTCATCACTGTCCGCTCGCTTTCCGGTAATTTTTTCAGCAGCTCCTTGACGACCTCGCGGCGCGTCTCATCGGCTTCCTCTTCCTGTTTTTCTGCTACATATTGAGAATATGACACTTTGTCCACCTCGTTTGAATCCTCAGTATCAAGGGATTCCATGGGTATGCGGTTCCTGCGGAGATAATCAAGGCACTCGCGGGCCACGATAACGTAAAGCCAGCCGCCAAACGCGTTATGATCTTTCAAGGTCCGTAGTTGCCGGTACGCCTTGAGAAACGCGTCTTGTGTAAGTTCTTGGGCGATGTGAAAATCACCGATTTTCCGCCACGCTAACGCATGAACACCTTTTTGATATTTTTTCACTAACGGACTGAATGCTTCCTGGTC
>VXXH01000497.1 GCA_009835515.1 Candidatus Poribacteria bacterium | reverse complement strand
TTTCAATCAAATACCTGATAACACAACGCTTCTCTAAAAAATGGGGGTAGCTGAGGTTTTCTTTCGCTGTGCCAATAGATACGCTCAAAACGCTTTTCGCTTAATATTGCCCCACATCGTAGCGACTTTGTCTTTCGGCGAAACTGATAGCAGAGGCCTTCGCATAGCCGTTCTAATTTCGGTTTCACCAAGGGCACGATTCCATATCGCGACTTCATCAATAGAACCGTCTTCAAATGCGTAATTGGGCTTATTCTTGACACATCCAATTCGCAAATCCTTGTTATTAGCACCATTGAAGTTAATACGATTAAAATCACCTCTATGGATATTAAGAATGGCTTCTCCGTCAAGATACATTTTCACAAAGGAACCCGTACACGTTCCGACGACGTGATGCCATGTGCCATTCTTCAATTGGTGTTTACTTATGAAACTCCGCCTGATCTCACCGCCTAATCTAATCATCATAACGGACTTCTCGTTGAACCAGGGGGCAATTTGAAGATCATCTACGTCAAAAACACCCATACCGTATAACTTGTTGGTTTCCGTATTAGCACTCCCTTTATCAAACCATTGCGAAGAACTCCGCGTCCAATCTTCGTGATACACCCATGCCATCATCGTGATTTGCTCATTGATTTCTAAGGCATCCGAGACAGGAACATTCACGCAATCTTCAGTTTCACGCGTAATCCGGACAGCGTTGCCGTATTTGCCCTCTACAAATTTGGTGTTTTTGACAACTTCGGCATCAAGACCGTTGCCAGATTCATCAAGAATCCGCTTGCCTTTGACATTATCAAACGTAAAGTAAACGACGAGATCGTCAGTGAGATCCGCCGTGACGTGTTTAGTTGTGATAAACATCAGGGGAATAAGAATGACGTATGTCAATAGCTGCTTCATCTTGTTAGCCTCCTAACCGAAAAATCAATCCGTGCTTATCGCACTACACTTCAGAGGCAAGAACGGCACTCATTAAATCTTCCCATCTACCTTCAAACTTTTCGCCGAACTCCGTTTCGCCACCGGTTGCAAGCGGACCCCGGAGCATCGGTTTGGTTGTATTATTCCGCTCCCAAAGTTCCTTACCGCCGAAATCGTTGTGTAGAAAGTGAAGTGCGACCCCCGCACGTTCCCTATCAGAGAGATTCGACCTCGTACAGTGCGCGACACCGTAACAGAAGAAAAGCACGCCACCTGCTTTCAATTCAATCGGCACGGCGCGTTCCTCCGGCGGATCACACCGAATGTGATGATCGCTCAACGGATCACGGTAGTGTTCATAACTCTCCCGGTGGCTGCCCGGAATCACGTGGATACATCCATTTTCAATGTTTGCATCATGGATAGCGATCCACATCGCTGTCCCGCGCAACGGGTCAGCAATCTTGAAATAGGCGTTGTCTTGGTGCCAACTCGTACCGATGCCGACTTTCGGCGGTTTCCAGAACGCCTGATCCAACTCCAACATAAATTCATCGCCGATGAGTTGCTCAACAGCAGAGACAACCTTCGGATGAAACGGCAATGCCTTGTGTAAGTCGCTGCGGTTGTTAAGCGGAATTACTTGAAGGTTTTGCCGTTCACCCGCGTTGTCCCGTTTAGTTCCGTCGGCTTGCACTGCGCAATTAATACCAGTCCCGTTTTGGAGTTCGGTATCGTAAATCCGTTCCAATTCAAGTCGAAGGGCTTTGGCTTCTGTCGGGTTAAAAAACCCTTCAATAGCAAGGTAGCCTTTGTCTCGGAAATGCGCGAGTTGCTTATCACTTAATTGCATTATCGAATTACCTTCCTATGTGTAACGGCATTCGGAGAATGCCTACTACCTTAGGGCGCACGGCACGATAATAGAATCCACCATACCGTGTAAAATCTTTTTGTCCGCGGGGCAGACTGCGGCTTGCATGCCGCCAAGCTTAACCGTATCTCCAACGACAAAATAGTATGGACGGAGCAGTGGACGGCACGCCAGTTCTTGCATATCGCCCACATCAAAATCGTAATACTGCATGCGTACCCGTTTCGCAGTATGAAACCGCTGTAAGACGTGTGGTGATCTTTCAAAATTCTCAAGGCTATTTTCAATAACGGCTTCCCACGCTTCCGTCGGAAGATCGTGTCCGATCGCTACGCCGCGGCTTCCCCACGCGAGTTCAGAAAACCCCGACGGTTTGATAACCAATTCCCGTTGCTTCTGCGTCACCGTGCCGAGTTGCCGCCAGTCCGTTACGGCATCTCCTTCCACCTCTAAGTTTGGAATAACCGCATGCGGTGGCAGCGGACGTGCATCAATAATCCACGTCTCTGGGATCACTTCTTGTAAGAACGGGTACGTTCTCTTACCGAGTTGGCGTTTCCAAAAGGGTTGGAGCGTCGGGTGATGGAAAAGCGCGAGACACAATTTTTCTTCAAGGTAGGCTTTCGGCGGCGGGGTCATCACGACAGTGCGTTTCTTCGCACTATAAAACATTAATTCCGATTTCGGGATATTCGGCAGATCAAATAATTCATAAAAGCGGTATAACACATCAACCGATAGTTTATCATCTCCCTGTTCAACAAGGAGTCCATCTTCAGTAAAAATAATTTCGTGCGGTTTAACAGCGCGAGTCTTCACTCCAACCTCACAAAGCGCATCAGCGAGCCATACCATCTCCGCCCAATAATCTTCTGATTCATCTGAGACAACAATGGCAAGCGTCGGGTCATCTTTCTTCGCTAAACCGCGAATCATCTCGGCATATCCGTTTATCATCCCATCGCTACCACCGATGATAGCATAACCGAGTTGCGCATAGAGCCTTGATAGACACCCCGTCGCGCCGATGAAACCCGGAATTGAATCGAGTTCGGTAATTGCCATCCCGTCAGCCGTTGGGAGGATGTCAGGACGTAGTACACCGGGCAGTTGTGTCTTAAAACGGTTCATCCGTCCATACTGGATAACTGGCTCCGGTTTCCCGATTTCCAAGTACTCAGCCACCCAAGCGGGTTGAATACCGCGCACACTCTGTGAATAGAGGAGATTACACGCCCGATAGAAATTTAAAAGATGTGGACCGAGTTCTTCAAACCATCTCAATTCTGTTTCGGAAATCCAAAACGGTTCCGGTGAAATACGCCACGAGGTGTTGCTATCGGGATGAACATCC
>VXXH01000850.1 GCA_009835515.1 Candidatus Poribacteria bacterium | reverse complement strand
AACTATCATCAGGCGTAAAGGGGACAACAAGGTTTTCGGCTGCAGCGAGAGCCAATTGCGTGTAGATAGCAAAGCTCGGATTACAGTCAATGATAAAAAGTGCATCTCTGTTTCCACTTCGCTTACGTAACGCGTTTGTTAAATCTTTGATCCAACTGAGAACCTGTTTCCATGCAGTTACAGGGATGGCAAGTTGAGAAGTCTGGCGAATCGCTTCTGAGAGGATTTCCAACAGATAATCGCCACAAACTAAAAGTAAATTTACTGGAAGTTTTTTGTTAGAGTCCGCAGGACGGTACACATAGGGAGATACATCCTTGATCGGTTCAAACGGAGAATTTAGTCGTGCTTCAAGGTAACCCGCGACTGTAGCACGGGGTGTTTGCCCTATCAGTTTGTTTATCACATCATAATTTTTGTGAATTACATTATAATTCTCGTCGGACATTTCATCATCGGTATTAGGTGAGATGTCAGAATTCAGTAGTAACATCTCAGAGACATTTGCCTGTGGACAAAGGTCTATAACATAGACATCGGTGTCTGGGTAAGTGCGGGCATATTCGGTTGCTGCAACAAAGCTTAAGAAACTCTTGCCAACCCCTCCTTTATTGTTCCAGAATGCGTAAGCTGTCATAATGCAACTCCCTCTCAAAAATGAGAAAACTTGTAAAAAGATGTCTAATATTCTAACATCAATTGGTATGGTGTGTCAAGTAGTTTTCGCGTTTTGAGTGTGTAAATGTTTTGTCAATTATCGTCTGAATCACGGGTTTTGCGGATTGGGAAATCCTTGTCACAGGCTAACAGCCTATGCTACAGGTGATCCTTGCCACAGGAGGCCAACGGTTTCCTATGCTACAGCACACAGACTAACAGCCTACGGTACAGGGGCGTGTTTTTTATCGCGCGTCAAAAACTTTACACACCCGTCGCTATCGGGAGATCGCTCTTACCCTATAAATGCGTTTCAGGTCTTGTATTCTGTGAAACCGTCGAGGAGTTGCTGGAATGTTTGCGGGCTGTATAGGTCAAAACTCTCTTGATCCACATAGACAAAATCGTGATCAACATCTGTTGCGATTCTGTTGACATCTTCACACCATTGGGATAAGCGTTGCATCTTGAGTGGTACATCCAAATCTTCTCTCCCTTTGGTCTCAACAATAATCACGCGACCATCTGCCAACTTGACGAGGAAATCGGGATAGTAGTTGGAAATGTCACCATCGGCGTTGATATAATCGAGTTTGAAAGACACCCCGGGGTAGTTTTTAGTATAAGAGACCACATCCGGGCAGTTTTCGAGAAATGCGGCAAACTCTAATTCAAAATGACTATCGCCGGTGATTCTGTTGAATACAGATTTTTGCGGAATCAGGGACTCCTGCTCTTTCACCATAAAGGGGCGTGCGTCTTGGGCTCGCGTTGTCTCGCTTAGCTCTGCATCGCCTCTGTCTTGTATCGTGAGGTCGTTGATGGCGTATTTGAAGGTTTCCATGACGGTTTTTGTGGCAGGGAGTTCCGACAGATTTTGTAGGGTATTCGGATCCTCCAATATCACCGTTTCACCGAAGAGTTGGTGCTGGACGAAGTCTTTAACCTTTCCATACAAGACATCGTAGCCGCTGACAAGCCGTAGGTCCTTACGGATCGTTTCGGCAAAATAGCCGACCACGCTGCGATAGTCTGCGATTCCGTTACTATCCATCACTGTGGTGTGTGTGATCTCGCCCGTTGTCATGTCTTTAAACACAATTTTCCGTATTTCCGCTTCGCCAAACGCCTGATAGGTTACAGGAGAAAAATCGAGTTGTGTAACGTCCAAGTCTGTTAGATTCGTGTACTCGCGGTAGATGCGGCGCGTGAGTATCGGAATTTCAATGTCAAGTGCGTCAATATCTTTGTTCACGTTGGTTTTGTCCACTTCAATAACGAGCGGTGCTTTCGGTTTTGTGCCTGCGCCCATGGGTTTGCGTTCCAATTCGACCCCTTCCGATTTAATGGATTCAACAAATTCCATGAACTCTTTAGTGCCGATAACGCTCACTGTTTCCTCCGCGGTACCGGCATACATCAGACGCAGCCCGCGCCCCAACGTCTGCTCCGGTAAGATATTGGGTTTAGCCGAATACGCGCGGAGCCCGACAATAGTCGTTACATTCTTGACATCCCATCCTTCTTTGAGCATCAGGACGGAGACAATAGCCTTATATGGACTCTCCAGCGAATCAATTTCATTTGCCTGTTTACGGAGTTTCTCCAATTCTGCTTGCTTCTTGCTGGATTTCGCTTCAGAGATTTCACCACTTTTGTTGGTGTGAATTACCAGTACGGCATCTTTGAGAGCAGGATGCAGGTTTTCAAGGTACGCTGCCACTTCGTCGCAGTTCTGGGTATTGTCGGTCATCACGAATAGGATCGCTTTCTTCCCTAATTTTTCGTGTTCTGCATAAGCCTTACGCCACTCCACAACACCGAGCTCAAGATAGTCGGCATATTTTTCGGTGTACTTTACGCTCTGTCGTTCATCAAGTTTTGCCCGACTCTCAGCATCAGGGAGGACAGGGTGTTTGACGACATTTTGCGAAATCGCCTCTACGAGTGGATAGTCCGAGACCGTTTGCACGAAAATTGCACCGTTGCTATGTTTTGGGGTGGCGGTTACGTCTACTTGCAACGCCAACTCGCTGCCTTTCTGCAGGAGACGGTTATGAATATCCTCGATAGATTTGAACCACGCCAGTTTGGGATCGTGGACGTGATGTGCTTCATCGTTGAGGATCATTAGTTCGTCAATGTCGCGGACAATATCTCCGAGGTCTACTTTAGAATCTGTCGTTGCTCCTGTGGGTTTCTTACCCAAAAAGTAGTCCATACTGTTTTCGTCATCGGGTGCTGGTGGGGATTGATCACTGGAATAGACGCGGTGGATATTGGTGAGAAAGATATTGCCGGTGGGACGGACGGTACGTACCTCGTCTTGGACATGCAATGTGAGTTGAAAATCGTCACGCCAGTTGTTTCCTTCAAAACCGTTATCGGGCAGCACGGGGTCTTCAAGGAAAATGCGCAGCCCCTGAAAATCTTGATAGAGACGGTCTAACACAATGATATTGGGAGCAATAACGAGGAAGTTACGCGAGAGTTCAGAGTCAGATTCA
>VXXH01000237.1 GCA_009835515.1 Candidatus Poribacteria bacterium | reverse complement strand
ACATCTGTGAAAGTTCCATCACCGTTGTTTCGGTAGAGCGTATCACGGGCACCTGGGTATTCGTGTGGACCACAGTAGATATGAACACCCTCCAAAAAGCAGGTGTGGGCTGTTTCGAGTTGATAGTCCAAATAATTCGCTACATAGAGGTCCAAGTATCCGTCAAGGTCGAAGTCGCCGAAGGACGCACTGACACTCCAGCTGCCATCGCCTACACCGGCACGGGACGTAACGTCTGTGAAGGTACCGTCGCCATTGTTCTGATACAGTCGGTTTTTACCGAAGTTTGTGAGATAGAGATCAGTGTCTCCATCGTTGTCGTAGTCAGCGGCAAGGCATCCCATACCGTATCCGTGGTTTTGTTGCAATCCTGCTGCTTCGGTTGCATCGACAAATGTGCCATCACCGTTGTTCCGATAAAGCGCGTCCGAGTGATTCGGATGTCTGACGGTTTGAACATCTTGGCTGAGGGAGCCGCTATTGACAAGGTAGATATCGAGATGTCCGTCGTTGTTGTAATCAAAAAAGAGTCCGCCAGCCCCCATTGTCTCAGGTAGAAATTTCTGTTTAGATGCCCCGTTGGTATGTTTAAAATGAATGCCAGCTGCCTGAGTTTGATCTGTGAAACGGAGTGTCGTTTCAGCTGCGTTTAGTGTAGCAGCATAGTTAGCAAGTATCAGGCAGATGTGTAGGAGGGTTTTTGTTTTCCCGCCGAGCGAGAGATAACAGTGAGTTCTCAATTTTCCGTATATCCCGCGTTGTTGGTAATAATTTAAAAAATAAAGGCATCCAGCGCGTGGATGCCTTTAAGTGTTTGTTTGCCTTAGAATCCGCTTTTGAGCGCGCCCCAAGTTGTAGTCAACTTGTTTTGCGGTTCAACGGGGGTCTGCGGGTTGGTTTCATTCGGATCGAATTCGATATCTGTTGTCGCGAAGATTTGGTCGATGTATGTGCCATCTTCGCGATGTGCGAGGTGGAGTGTGTGCTCACCTGCGGAAAGTTCGACGGGAACTGGATCGTCGCCGTGCTGGGTAAGTTCCAATCCTTCAAAAGGGCCGTTGCGTGAATTTAATCGGAACCAGACCCAGTCCGTCGTATAGTTTTCCCGGAGTTCGCCTGCTTCATAGAAATCCCAGATATTCATGGGTCCGTCATTGGTAGAGGTAACATCGCCGTCCGCTGTATCGAGTGCCCAGTAACAGGAGTTATCGGCAACTGACGGTGCAATCACGCGTCCCCAGAAATGCCAATCATCTCCGTCGACTGAGAACTCGTATTTCACCCAATCCCCGCCATCGTTTCCAGCACCGTTGGCTGAACCGATGAAAGCACCGCCTGATGCTTCGGCGACGGTGTAATCGTCTACGCCTTCACCGGCGTTGCCCGGCTGGTCGGATGGGGTGTCAAAGACTTGAAATTTTTCGCCATTGATAGCGTCATAGTTTTCCGCTTCCCAACTAATATATTTTTGTGCGAATGCGGGTGAAACGACGAGACAAAGAATTGTTAAAAAAATGGTAGTTCGCATTGACCATCCTCCTTAGAAAAGTTGATTAGCATCATTATAGCACAATGCGAAAAAATGTCAACTCATTTTTTCTCTTTCAATCAAATTTTAGGAGATGCCTCATATTTTTTAGTTACATCAATGCATCTTCAACCGCTTCGGGAAGTTCCACAGTGCTTGGGTCAACATCAATCGGATATTCCGTGCCGTAGGCTTCGACGAGATCATCAAAAGTAACGTTATCTACACGTTCGAGATCGTCGCCGGGGTAGACGATCAACACGCTGTAGCAGCTATCACAACTGACGAGGTCTACGTCGTCTTGTTCGATCGGAAACTGCGTCAGTGGGTTGTTGCAATCAGGACAAGGTAACATATAGATTTCTCCTAATCAGCGGCGGGGGCGAAAGTTTCCGGATTCTCAGCCGCTGCGTCGTAATCATCAATCAATTTTGTAATAACAGGGTTATCACCACAGAGTGGGCAGTTCTCGTCTCTATTAATTTTCATTTCACGATATGTCATGCCGAGTGCTTCGTAAAGGATTAGTCTACCGATAAGGGGTTCACCGATACCGATAATGTATTTAATCGCTTCAGTTGCCATCATGACACCGATTACGCCTGGGAGCACGCCCAGGACACCTGCCTCGCTTCAGCTGGGCACCATGCCGGGAGGAGGCGGTGTCGGAAACAGGCATCGGTAGCAAGGTCCTTCGTGCGGTTTGAAGAGCGAGACCTGTCCCTCGAATTGGAAGATACTGCCGTGGACGATGGGCTTATTCATCAGCACAGCTGCGTCGTTGACGAGGAAGCGGGTTGCGAAGTTGTCACAGCCATCCACAATCAGGTCATATTCCGAGAAAATTTCTTCGACGTTATCGGCAGTCAGGCGGAGGTTATACGGTGTGATATCGATGTCTGGATTCAACGACTTAATGGTTGTGGTTGCAGATTGGACCTTCGGCGTGCCGACGGATTCTGTACGGTGGAGTATCTGACGTTGTAGATTGCTTAATTCGACGACATCGGAATCAATAATACCGAGATGTCCGACACCTGCGGCACCGAGATATACGCCCGCGGGCGAACCTAACCCGCCTGCACCGACCATCAAGACTTTAGCATTAAGCAGTTTCGCTTGTCCCTGCTCACCGACCTCAGTGAGCATAAAGTGTCGGCTGTAACGATCGAGTTGCTCATGGCTCATCGGTTTATCTTGGACTGTGGGCAAACCAGCAGCTGCCCAATCGCGATAGCCGCCTGCGAGGGAAACCGTGTCGGTGTACCCCATTTCACGGAGCGACTTCGCGGCGAGGAGCGATCGGAGCCCGGCTGCACAGTAGATAATAACCTTTTGGTCTCGGTCGGGGATGTGGTTTTCAACGGAAAATTCGAGCATACCGCGTGTGACATGGACAGCGTCCGGAATATAACCGGCGCGATATTCGTCTTCATCGCGTACGTCGAGTAACACGAAATCGCTCTCTTTCTCCTGTTCGGTTTTCACCTCAGCAACCGTCACTTCTGGTATTTCTGTTTTGGCTTCCTCAACGATTTGTCTGTAGGATTTCATAAGGTTTTCTCCTGCGTAAAAAGAATAGGCCTTACGCAAAAAACAGTAATTTCGGTATTTTTAACCCCCTAAATCCCCCTTATCAGGGG
>VXXH01000486.1:2471-3171 GCA_009835515.1 Candidatus Poribacteria bacterium | reverse complement strand
ACTGAAAAACGTGAGGATGTCTTTAAAAACAGTTTGGGGGTTAGCAATATCCGTAACTTAATACAACAGGCACAAAAAGCCTTCAAAGCCTGGGAAGAGAATGCATCTAAAGATGGCACAAGAGATAAAACAGAATTATTTGATGCTTTAGGCACAGAATTTTTCCAACTGCTCGGTGGCGTTTCTATTGCGCGTTCCCGAAGACATATCATAAAATACTATACCGAAGAAATAAAAAAAATCGGTGAATTCCCTACACAACTGGATCCAGTCAATTGCCATCCACCCACCGACCTGTCAGGTCAACTTTCATATAAAGCGTTGGCGGATCAGATAGGTGATTTTGAGTTATCCATCTATAGACCTTCAAGTTACGTTATTGATGAAACAGCAAAACAGCGGTTAGCAGATGAAAAACAGAAATTCCGTTTCAACCAAGCAGACCGCGAGAGATTCCTCATCGGCATGATGCAGACCAACTTCCTCAAACGATTGGAAAGTTCTGCTGACTCCCTCTCCAAAACGCTCAAACGCACCATCAACAAACACGATGAAATGCTTGACAAGATTGAACACTTTCAGAAAAACAGCAATATATCGGACGCAGCAGCAGATATCCTTCCTGATAACGATGAAGACGATGAGGAATTTTTAATCAATCGTGCCAGAAATCCTTACCATCTAAAAGAATTGGATTGCT
>VXXH01000486.1:0-2461 GCA_009835515.1 Candidatus Poribacteria bacterium | reverse complement strand
CCGCTGCAAACCGGACATCATCCAAGATAAACAGACCCTAACCGCTGCGTTGGAAAAAGTGAAATCTATCACACCAGAAAGAGATGGAAAACTGAAAGAGATTAAAAAGCATATTCGAGACAAGGTGCTAAACCCCACAGCAGATAAGAACGGAAACCCTAATCGCAAGTTGCTCATCTTTACCACCTTCAAGGATACGGCAGAATATCTTTATGATAACTTGTCTGAACTCGCTTCGGAATTAGATCTGAATATGGCACTAATTTCTGGAGATATGACGCGAACGACCTGCGGAGAAAATAAATTCAACGCTATCCTCACAAACTTCGCACCGTGGGGACGGATACATGCTGATAAAACAGACGACAACATTGACCTGCTCATTGCTACCGACTGTGTTTCTGAAGGGCAAAATCTTCAGGATTGCGATACCGTTCTTAATTACGACATACATTGGAATCCCGTGCGTATCATTCAACGGTTCGGGCGGATTGACAGAATCGGGAGCAATAACGTCGCCGTCAAGATGATTAACTATTGGCCCACCGATGATATGGAGGTTTATCTCCGTTTACGCAATCGCGTTGAATCCCGCATGGCACTCGCTGATGCTACCGCAAGTGGTGATGACGACCCGTTGAATGAATCGGCTTATGAACAAGCACAGATGGAACTCAATTTCCGGGATCAGCAATTGGAGCAGCTCCGTAAAGAGGTGCTTGATTTAGATGACCTCTCTGAGAGTGTGGTAATAAGCGACTTTACGTTAGATTATTTCTTCGCACAACTCCTGAAATATCTCGAAAGAAATAGAGCAAAACTTGAGGCAACACCTGATGGTGCTTATGCTGTTACAAGTAACGAAAACAATCCAACAGAAAAGGGTGTCATCTTCTTTCTTCAACAAACAAACGCAAGCACAGATAAACAGCAGAGAACCGCCAGTCCCATTTACCCTTACTATGCAGTTTATATCCGAAATAACGGGGATATTCGTTACGGGTGTATCAATGCTAAACAGGTGTTAGACCTATTTGAAGCATCTGCTGTTGGCAAGGAGAACACAATAGATGATCTGTGTCTCTGGTTTGACCAAGAGACGGAATACGGTGATAATATGGTACATTACAATAAACTTTTAGACACAGTCATATCGCATATCACACGGTCACATACAAAGACCCAGAGCCAAGTTTTGAAGAGTGGGAGTCCCCGCGATGCAAAACTCACACCAACATCCAAAGTACCGAAAGACACTGGTGATTTCAAATTGGTGACATGGTTAGTGATTAATTAAGTCTGAATCGCGGAAGGCACAGAGGACACAGAGGGCGCGGAATTAAGAGATTTTTTGTTACCGATCCCGTCTCTTGCGAAAGGAATGTAGAAATCACAATAGCACTTTCTGCGTTCTCCGTGTTCTCCGCGCTCTCCGCGATTCAGACAAAAGAGGAGCACAACATAATGGACAAAGAAGCAATCAAATCTGCTTTAGCAGCAATACTCACCGGCGACTTATTAGAGAAGTCAAAAGAACTACTCGACACAATAGGCTACCGCAGTGAACGCACACTTCAACTCTCTGGCACCGTCCACGACTTTCTTGAAGAATTCCCACCACTGAACCCGAACACCAAGACAGAACAAGAATTCCGCAAACACGCCGAATCTGTGAAACTCGTGTTCCAGTTCACAAGTGATGAAATCACTGATGATATTCAGCAAAGACTCTTCGAGTCAGAGGCTTTCGACAAAGGAAATATAAAAAGTTTCCTGTTCTGTGCAGTTGAACTAAAAGATAACACCTACTCACGCACCAAATACGCCGAATTCACACGAGAAATTAACAAACGTCTGTTCGCACCTACAGTGATCTTATTCCGCGCCGGAGATCGTCTGACGGTTGCATTTGCCGACCGCCGTCCAGACCAAACGAACGAGGACCGCGATGTACTCGGACAAGTTACCCTCATCAAAGACATCCGCTTAAACAATCCGCAGCGCGCACATCTCGACATCCTTTCTGAACTCTCACTTGCGGAATGCGTCAAATGGATAGATGAGAAACAAAAACCGAAAAACTTCGACGGCCTACTATCAGCGTGGCTCGCCAAATTGGATACCGAAGAACTTAACAAACAGTTCTATCGAAAACTCTTCGCGTGGTATGAATGGGCAATAGAGACGGCAACGTTCCCGACAGATGAAAACCGCACCTTAGAACCGGCGGAGCATGTGATACGCCTCATCACACGCCTACTCTTTATCTGGTTTATCAAGGAAAACGGACTGGTGGCAGATACGTTATTCAACAAAGCACATATCCAAGACCTGTTGGCAGAGGGCGACTTTGATAGCGGCGATGCCTATTACCGTACCGTGCTACAAAACCTCTTTTTTGCCACACTGAACACCGAAATAGACAAGCGAAAGTTCAGCACCGTTGGCTACGCCACAAATC
>VXXH01000160.1 GCA_009835515.1 Candidatus Poribacteria bacterium | reverse complement strand
ATTTAAAGATGGACAGAACAGGAGGGCACCAAAAGGTATGAAATTGATAATTGTTGGACTGAGTGTTTTTCTCCTTACTTTCTCTGCATGGGCAGGTAAATTTTTGGAGAAATTTGATGACAGAGATTTAGAGGAATGGCGAGAATTAATCTGGCTTGACTCGGATATCGGACAAACTTCTTGGGAAGTCGTTGAAGGTACGCTTGAAGGTGCCACGCGCTCGGCACTAATCCGTTTACTCACGATGGGGGACGAGAGATGGAGCAATTATGATTTCGAATTTGATGTCAAGCCTCTGGAAAAACACCATGAGGGTAATATTACGATTGCAGCACGGGTTAAGGAAAACCGAACGGTCGTCTGTATAATTGGAGACAGTCCGAGGTTCGAGAAAGCGGGAGAAGCATTCGCGGCTGTGCCTGAACCCATGGCGACATGTATGGGTGGGAATTTTCACATCGCTACAGGCATGCGGATTTTCGCACAAGAACCGAGTCCGCTCTTGAAATTCAATAAGTGGTCTAATCTAAAGGTGAGCGTCCACGGTGATACCCTAACTTTCTGGATTAACGGAAAGGCGGTTTTGGGGCCGGTAGTTATGGAGCCGAAGGAAGGCACACCACCTCTGCTTACAGGTAAAATCGGCGTAGGTCTCGCAAGTTATACAGCGAGATTCGACAACCTTGCTATCACCGGTAATAGTGTTAGAAATAACGGAGGATTCTCCGTATCATCGAGGGCAAAACTCGCAACAACATGGGGACAGTTGAAGCGGTTCTAAAATAGCCCTGTATATACACGAGAATTTACTGGAAAAACAGCAGCTGCATTGCTATGATAATAGAAGTAGCGTTTCACCATGTTACGGGGTATATTCAAACGATCAAAACTATTCACTAATCATGGAGAATCCTAATGGAAAGAGATGACGTTCAACTGATTCGCAGCATCTTGTCAGGCAACGATGAAGCCTTCAGTATTTTAGTCCATAAATACAAAAAGGGCGTGCATGCGCTTGCATGGCGGAAGATCGGTGATTTTCACCACGCCGAAGAAATTACGCAAGACACCTTCCTCCAAGTCTACAAAAAACTCCCTACACTGAAGAACCCCAACCAGTTTGCCGGGTGGCTTTATGTTATTGCAAATCGACTTTGCCTGAATTGGATGCGCAAGAAAAAACCTGCGATGCAATCTTTGGAGGGCACATCCGCGGAAGACACAGAAAGATTCTCCTATACCCATTATGTATCCGAGCAGCGTGAGACAGAAGCTTCCGAACACCGGAGTGAAATCGTCAAAAAACTTCTGACAAGACTCCCCGAGAGCGAACGGACAGTAATGACGCTCTATTATCTCGGCGAAATGCCAGCGAAGGAAATTGGTAAATTCTTAGGCGTGTCTGTGAAAACGGTTCACAGTCGGCTCCATCGGGCACGAAAGCGTCTGCAGGAGAAAGACGAACTCTTGATTAGCGAAGTCCTTGGGGGTGTTCAATTACCCGCCAGTCTAATGGAAAACATCACAAGGCAGGTTGCCAATATAAAACCGACACCGTCTCCCGTTGGAAAACCGCTGCTACCGTGGGCGGCTTTTGGTGCCGCTACGGTTTTGATGATGCTACTGTTGGGTGCAACCAATCAATACCTCGCTCGGTTTCAGCAGCCCTACAGTTTTGAGGCACAATCTGAACCCACGATTGAAATCATTGACGCATTCATTGTGGTTGATATCGACGCAAAACCGGCTGTGCGAAATCAGGTTGGACGTGCCGCTACCCCCGGTAAAAGCAGCAGCACCGGTCTGCAAAGCACTGAGATCACTTCAACATCTAATACACAGGACGATCTCGCTAAGTTCTCTGCTTCGCAGTGGAGCCAAACAAATGGACCCTACGGTGGTGCTGTGCATAATATTTTCGCTACACCCGACAGGACCCTCTACGCTGCCGCACAATCCGGCATCTATAAACGGGCAGTGGGTGAAACTGAATGGACACTTACCAACAGCGATATATCGACCAATGGATCTCGGATGCCGATGGCAGCACATGATGATACCCTCTATATCGTTTCTACTGATAAAATACTCGCTTCAATTGATAAGGGCGAGACATGGCATGTCTTCTGCTCCCGACCAAAAGGACACGCTATCGGACTCATCATCACCGATGAAGCACAAGAACATAATTCGCACTCACATATTGTAATGTATCTCGCCCTTCAAGATGAAGGTGTTTTTCGATCTACGGATGCTGGCACACAGTGGGATCTCTTGAAAGATGGGTTAGCCGATGAAAGTATCCACGCAGTCGCTGCAATTAGAAACATACTGTTCGCAGGTACAAGCAGCGGCATCTACCGTCTTGATTCAGATATTTGGCAACACTTGTCGGCAAGTCCGTCAGAACCTGTCTACTGGATGACTGGGTTTGAAAACAGCCTCTATGTTGGAACGGGTTCCGACCTTTCTCACTGGACATGGATTGAACCAAGCCAAAAGTTTACAGGAAATATAATAGCTGATATCAATCCAAAAAGTTTAGGCGGAATTTTTCACTCGACTGACTTCGGGGCATCGTGGACTGAGATAACACACGGAAATGAATCGGACCTTATGAAACCAGAACTTGGGATGATTATTCCGGCAAATACCGGCAAAATACTTTTATCACAAGGGATTGTAGCCGTGGACAAAAATACCTTTTATAGAGCCAGTTCATCCGGTGTTCATCGCACAACTGACGGTGGTAAATCATGGCACGCATTTACGAGCGGAATCAGGGAAACAACAATACAGTATCTGGTCGCAGTCAACAATAGACTTTACGGGTATACCCGTGGGGTTCTTGTCCAATCCATTGACGGTGGTGAAACGTGGGAAACTGTCCAGATTGACTGCGATAGCCAAATACGTGAAACAATGGAACAAAAATTTGCTTACCTTAACCTCGCTTCTCAGTTAGCGGTTGCTAACGACGTTCTCTACGGCATCGCGCCTGAAAAAGATAGCATGATTGATCTCCAACTCTCTGAAATTACGTCTTTAAAGGACTATTTGCGCATTTTCCAGTTATCTGCAGAGGACAATATACTTGTGCCAGTTCTGGGGGCACCCACTTTTGAACGAGAATCTTCGTTCGTTGAGTTGTTGACAGAGGACCCTTCGCCGAATAAGTC
>VXXH01000585.1 GCA_009835515.1 Candidatus Poribacteria bacterium | reverse complement strand
TGCCGAAAATCTCGCCTTAGCCGCCGCTGGCAGTCTCTAACTGAGGATTAGGGAGCCAAGTATGTATACTGATCCTAAAATTAAGAATTTTTCCCTAAACCTAACCATCGAAATCAGCAATGAAATAGTTTAAAAATTTGATGAGCCAGGTGGAGCTAAGACTTATGCCAATCAGGTGTTAATGCCACAAAATGACAAGGTGCAATGTATTTGATTACTGCATACATCATATAGTTGCTGCACTTAACGCTGCTGGAATAAATTCGGTGTCGAGTTGTTGCGGCCATGGAATGATTTGTTAGATGGTAGGGTTCTTATTATCACTAGAGATCCAGATCATCTTGTATGGCATTCCCGGGAACACCAATAACATCCATCTACTGAGGAAAAATACTTTAAGGCTTCAATGATGGCAATATGACAAGAAGTGAAGTCCCCAAGATAAAACCTGTTTTCTGGGTGTGGTAAGTAATTACAATTACCTTTGTGAACCTCATGGACCCCATCCGATTGTGAATTCTTGTTTACATAATAAATTGCCATGTCAACCAGCCTTGCCCAAATTCTTCTTGTACCACCATTCATCCGTCTTCCTGGCTGGGGACTTCATAATAACTTCCGCCACCCTTTCCGGTGTGGCTTTGATCTGCTCAAAATGCTCACTGTATTTCGAGCGGTGTTCTTTGGGTTTTGATTTCATTTTTACTTCTATGCTGGTTGGTTGATTAAATTCTTGGGGGTAATGACCCCAACATAATAAGTTTGCAATATTGACATATTTCGTCCGTTAAAGAAAACATATCACAGAACACGTCAAACAAATCATGAATGGCATTTGGCTCTCCTGTGGCAAGATGATAGAAAGACGCACCGTCTATAACATACACGCCTCTGCTTCTGACTATATTCGTTGAACGATAAGGTGATCTTGGAATGACTTGAACAAGATACGCTTTCCAATTCCCCTTCTTTTGTCTGATTGCCGTATCAAGATCAGAAATTACTGCCTCCGTATTTGTTGAATTCATTGTGTTGTGCTTGTTTTTCACCTCTGCAATAATTGATTTCATAGGGCATTCAAGGTCATATCCTGAGTCGTGATTGTTCCATCCGTTGATTGAACCAAGAATTTTCTGGTGGAACTCACCTAAAAAGTTGCTTATGCCTCTTAGTGCGGCTCCCGCATCTTGCAGATTATCCAATTCAATAATGGTTTTCAACTCGAAACTCGAAGCAATCAACACTGAATAAAACGGATCAACAACATTGCGCTCTCTTCGCTTCTCTGCTTTCTGTATCGTGTTTTTAGCACTGCTGAAAAGAGAGCTGATCGCACTCTCTAAATCTGCATCACTTATCCAGGAAAGTCTGTCAGATGGCAATCTTCGTTGTGGCATTTTTTTCAATTCCTATCCCGATTCGATTTTCCCTTTTTGCTACTCTGCAGGTTGTGCCTGACCCTAGAAAAGGATCGAGAACAACGTCACCTTCATCAGTAAACAGCCTGATGAAGAATTCCGGGAGCCATTCAGGGTATGCTGCACTATGCCCTGTGTTGTGACATACTGGCGGCTTGTGGAGAACGTTTGATGGAAAGACTGAATTACGACCTTCCCAGGCTTCTATTCTTCTTCCTACGCCAGAATGTGTGGCAGATTGTCGGCGCATCCTATCATTTTCACTCATGTTCTTCAATCGTTTATCTGTCCAGTCTCCAATAGGAACTTTAACAGCTTCTTGGCGCATCTTTACGTCTTTTGTCTTGCTGAAGTGAAGGATTCTCTCCCATGCATCTCTGAATCTGTATTTCCATCTGCCAGGTGCGGATGTTGTCTTATGCCAAATGTATTCCTCGACCCACCGGAATCCAATGTCACGTTTCAGGGCTAATATCAGGTCTAGAACGTAAGTGTGTCGTTCTCCGTCTACTGCTTTTTCTTTGATGTTCAAAATAAATGAGCCTGTAGGTTTCAGTATTCGATGCATTTCGCTAGCTCGATCAGAAAACCAATCTACATATTCGTCTGGTTTTATCCCCCCGTAAGTATTTGATCTGGCGTCTGCATAAGGTGGCGACGTAACTATCAAGTCTATTGATTCGTCTGGGAGCTGCTTCATTATTTCAAGGCAATCACCAAAATAGATTTGATCGTTCATTTGGCCAACTCTTTGTAAGTCAGTTGCTTTCCAACCATACCAGAGGCAAAAGATGCCTTCTGGTCTTCGGTGTCTTTGCGCCTAATGTTGTGGCGACCTGCAAACTCCTGAACATAGCGGTTTAGGAGTTTGAGACTGACCTTGTGAAATACAACTTTGTGCACCCGCTTGAGCGTTGTCCAGAACGATTCCATTCCGTTGATGTACGCCTGTTTCTTGACATACTCACCGACTGAATGTTTTTCGACTTTGTGATCAAAGTCCACCAGACTTTCATATCTCGCAAGATCATTGGTAAAGACTTCTGAATCCTGCTGGACATTATCGTGAATGAATCCGTGTAAAGTGGATCGCTTGGTATTCTCAACAACCTGAGCTATGAGCTGATTGGATTCACGCTCTTTCATACCTGCTACAATCGCTTTGCCTACGCCACCCCGTCCTGCGTTCAGTTTTTTGTCAGCGTGTTTGTTCTCTTCAAGCCCGCCAACATAAGTTTCATCAACTCCGATTTTACCAATCAAAACTGAATCATTGTCGTTGAATGTTTCCCGGATTTTGTGCGCCAGATGCCAGGCATATTTCTGTTGGATTTCCAAATCTCTCGCCAGATCCATGCTGGAGACGCCTTTGAGATTGGTTGTCATTTGAAAGATCGCAATTGCCCAGTGCTGATAGCCGAGTTTGGAAGATTCCATGACAGTACCGGTTTTTGTCGAAAAGAATTTACGACACTTGCGACAGCGAAAACGCATGTGCGGATGAGTGGTATTGTCCTGGATGTTGCGCGATCCGCACTTGGGGCATTCGACCTTACCGCCCCAGCGGGCTTCAATAAACCAGTCTTCAGCTGCTTCAACATTGGTAAATTTCTTGAACAGTTCGACCAGCGACAACCCGTTTCTGTATGACTTGTCCGGACTTGCTTTCTTTGATATTTTCTTACACCAAATAATTAAATCACTGAAATAAGTATAGCCCAATGGTTAGGCAAAGTCACGTTGAATTTAATAGAATTTCATG
>VXXH01000147.1 GCA_009835515.1 Candidatus Poribacteria bacterium | reverse complement strand
AGCATATAGTGCTACTATATGTCAATCTGTTTGCAAATAGTAGCACTATATGTCAATCTACTTGCAAATAGTAGCGTTTTTGCTGCGCAACGGGAGCGAAGGGTTTTCTAAAACCAATCCACAACGCTCAGCAATGCAGGAATTCAGAGGCTGACAGGCAATAGTTTAGATCTGCTCAACGCTCAAGGTTGCCGATTCATCGTTGAGTTTCTGGGCAACCGTGAACGCCGTTCCACTTGGCGCGTCTACAACAGCCGTCGTTAGCGTCTCGCTGAGGATATACGCCTGATGCGTTTGGAAGGCTGCCTCTACAAGCGGTGATGCATCGGTCAGACTGAGCCGAATCCGATCAGAGACGTTAAAATCGGCATCCTTCCGCATGTTTTGGATTTTGTTGACAAGTTCGCGTGCTAAACCTTCAAGTACCAATTCATGGGTCAATTCCGTTGAGAGTGCGACGAATTTCCGAGCGTCTACCTCTACAAAGAAACCCTCTCGGTTCTGCGTTTGCACGTCGATTTCTGATGGATCGAGGGTATAGGTCTCTCCTGACGCTTCGATCTGTAAACTACCAGCGGTTTCCAATTCCGCCTTCGTCTGCATGGTATCTGCGGTGGCGAGTGCCTTCGCGATGGCTTGAACGCCTTTACCGTATTTGGGGCCCAATACCCTGAAGTTCGGTTTGAGCGTGACCTGCGCGAACGCGTCTAAATCCTCTGTGAAGACAATGGCTTTGACGTTAAGTTCATCGTAGACGAGTTCCGATAGACGGTTAACGGTCGCTTTTTCTGCATCGGAGAGTCCACCGATAGTGATCTCGGCGAGCGGTTGACGCGTCTTGATACCGGAACGGTTGCGTGCGGCGTGTCCCATACTGATGACATCGCGAATGAACGCCATATCAGTCTCTAACTGTGCATCTTTCAGCGAAGTATCTGCTACCGGATACTCGGCGAGGTGAACACTTGATGGTGCCTCAGCATCAAGCGAACATACCAGATTTCGGTAGAGTTCATCTGCCAGAAACGGAACGAACGGCGCAGCAAGTTTCGCTACAGTAACAAGCACTTCGTAAAGTGTGGCATAAGCCGCTTGCTTATCGGGGCCTGCTTCCGCGCCCCAGAAACGATCGCGGGTACGGCGGACATACCAGTTGCTAAGGTCGTCCACAAACGCCTCAATCGCACGTGGTGCGTTCGTGAGTTGATAGCTTTCCATCTCATCGCGTACATCGTCAATAAGCGTGTGGAGACGGGACAAAATCCACCTGTCTACAACGGCGCGTTCTTCTACCGACGGTGCATCTTGCAAAACATCAATCTGTTCAAGGTTGGCATACATAACGAAGAAGCTATAGACATTGTGGAGCGTGCCCATGAACTTTTTCAACGCCTCGTCAACGCCGTCAATTTTGAAAGTCCGTTGCGCCCACGGTGCGGATCCGGTGAACATATACCACCGCATCGCATCTGCGCCTTGTTCGTTCAGAATTGTCCACGGATCTACCGTGTTCCCTCGACTCTTGCTCATCTTCTGTCCATCGGCGGCGAGAATGAGTTCGAGACAGAGACAGTTTTTGTAGGCAGGCTTGTCATAGAGGAGTGTGCCAGTCGCCAAGAGACTATAGAACCACCCGCGCGTCTGATCAATCGCTTCAGAGATAAAATCTGCCGGATATGCCTGTTCAAACAGTTCTTTGTTTTCAAAGGGGTAGTGCCATTGCGCCGTGTGTGCGCAGCCGGAGTCGAACCAGCAATCGATTACATCTTGGACACGGTGCATCGTGCCACTGCATTTCTCACAGGCGAGAACAATGTCGTCTACATACGGACGGTGGAGTTCAATATCGTCGGGGACATCTGCACCGAGTTCTTTTAATTCAGCGATGCTACCGATACAGTGTTGGTGTCCGCAATCATCACACACCCAGACTGGCAGTGGTGTCCCCCAATAGCGTTCACGACTTAAGCCCCAATCGATGTTGTTTTCCAACCAATTCCCGAAACGTCCGTCCTTGATATGTTCTGGGTACCAATTAATTTCTTGATTGTGCTGGTGCATCTGGTCACGGATAGCGGTTGTGCGGATAAACCACGATTCGCGGGCATAGTAGAGCAGCGGATTATCGCATCGCCAACAGAACGGGTATTGGTGCGTATATTCAGCGGCTTTGAACAGTAAACCGCGTCCGTCCAAGTTTTCGATGATTTTCGGATCCGCGTCCTTAACGTATTCACCCGCCCAAGGTTCTTTGACCGCTGCGACGAATTTGCCATCGGGACCTACTAATTGCACCAACGGGAGGTTGTGTTGCTGTCCGATGTCGTAGTCATCTTGTCCGAACGCAGGAGCAATGTGTACCAAGCCGCTCCCCTCTGTCGTCGTTACAAAGTCTCCAGTGACGATGTAATGAGACCTTTCTGGATGTTCCCCGCTATCAAAGAGTGGCTCATAGTCCCAATCTTGGAGATCCTTACCCTTATAGTTTTCGATGATCTGCGGCGGTTCATCTCCGAATAGGCTGGGTAGGCATTCCTTCGCGAGGATGAGGTGTTGCCCGTTGTGCTCTTCAACGGCGACGTAATCGTAATCCTCGCCGACAGCGACGGCGACGTTAGAGGGTAGCGTCCACGGTGTCGTTGTCCAGACGAGTAGGTACGTATTTTCTCTGTTCTTTAGTGGAAACCGAACGAAGATAGACGGGTCGGCGACCTCTTGGTAACCGAGCGCGACTTCGTGGCTTGCTAAGGTCGTGCCACACCGATAGCAATACGGCTGCACCTTATGTCCCTGATACAATAGTTCTTTGTCCCATGCTTGCCGAAGCACCCACCAGACGCTCTCAATGTAGTCGTTTGACAGTGTGATATAGGCATCGTCTAAGTTGACCCAGAAGCCGATGCGTTCCGTCATCTCTCGCCAATCCTGCTCGTATTGGAATACGTTTTCCTTGCATTTTTCTATAAAGTTCTGAACGCCGTAAGCCTCTAATTCCGCTTTGTTTGTGATATTGAGTTGCTTTTCGACCTGATATTCGACGGGGAGTCCGTGTGTGTCCCATCCTGCTTTCCGATGGACGTAATGTCCCGTCATTGTCTTATACCGGCAGACGGCGTCTTTCATGATGCGCGCGAGGACGTGATGCACACCCGGCGGCGCATTTGCAAACGGCGGGCCCTCTAAAAAGATGAAGGG
>VXXH01000648.1 GCA_009835515.1 Candidatus Poribacteria bacterium | reverse complement strand
GATTGTCGTCATGTACTTCCTTAAACACTACAGAGAAACATTGGACCGACAACTCATCAGGTTTGGAATTGTTATCTTCATCGCAGTTTCTATTAAGTGCTTCATCAACGGCTATGAGTATATTACAACTACGCTGGTCATGATGATGGTGCCGTTTGTCTATTATGCGATTCTCGACAAGTGGAGCGGTCGCCAATGCGTAAAATGGACGCTTGCAGCCGGACTCGGATCAGGTGTGGCAATTTTTTTCAGTCTCATCATGTTATGTTTCCAGATCGGTGCTGCGAAGGACGGATTCATGGACGGCGTTGAACATGTAATCTGGTCTTTCGGTAAGCGCACGTATGGAGAAGCGGAAGATTTTCCACCTGTATATGCTGCCAGTCTGAATGCGGGTACGTTAAGTGTGGTCATTACTTACATGAACGGTGTTTTCTTTAACCTCAACAATTATCTATCTATCTCTAACGACTTCGTTTCTAACTTCCTATTGAAAATCCGCTATTATTATCTGATAGTCCTTTTTATAGCGATGTCTGCGCTGCTGTGGCGTGGTAACGCAGAACGACGACACCATTATATCGCCTTAATCTGGGCAACATGGTTTTCAATGTTAGCACCCTTATCGTGGTTCGTCATCTTCAAGGCACACTCCTACATCCATACGCACATGAGTTTTCTGCTCTGGCAGATGCCGTTTATGCTCTTTGGTTTTGCCGTGTTAGGATCCACCGTTATCGCATGGACGAAAGGAACAAAACAAAAAGGTAGCATGGAGGGTTTATGAGCGTCAATCAATTGGATCGGTGGATTGGGAGAAACCGATTAAGTTCTGACGAAATAGAGGGTAACCGCTTCTTGAAAGCTGCCAGTCTCTTCGCAGGGACAGCCATAGCATACGGAAGAGACAGATACAGTGGCAAAGAGATGCCGCTCTTTGCCGATTGTCTTCATACCGACCATTTGAAGGCACCCAGATCTATGACATCATACCGCACAGGCACCGAGCCGAAACCGACAGTCTGGAGTTTCTTTCAGAATCAGCAGAACCTGATGCGGTTGCTCGCCTCTTTAAGCCAGTTCACCGGAGATGGCAAATACGTCTATGCCGCGGGAGAAGCCGCCGAATACATATTCAATAACTACTGGTATCCGGAGAGTGGTGTTCTGCATTGGGGTGGACACGGCTATGTGGATTTGGTAACCGGTAACACGTACGGTATGAAGGGTGTTGTCCACGAAATAGAGGACGTATACCCCTACTGGGAATTGCTGAGAGCTGTGAACCCCAACCGTGGCGAGATGCTGATGAAAGGGATTTGGGAGGCAAATATCAAGGATTGGGATGCCTTACACTACAACAGACACGGCGATTTCAAAAAGCAGGTTGATCATGCCAATACCTGGAACAGACCTTGGAGCGGATACAAAGCACCCGACATTAGTGGCGATCTCTCGTTTATCAGTGTGGCACTGGATCTGGCTTACGCAGGTTACAGCTTGGGCTACCAAAAGCAGGAGGAGGCACCGCGGGTTTGGGCGGAACGTCTCTTAAATCTGATTATACAGCAGCGAGACCCAGAGACCGGCATCTGGCCGAATCTGGTGCATCCGCAAAGTGGCAAACGCGGGCTTAATGTGTTCGGCAGAAAATATTCGCAAGCGACCGAACCGCGGGTCTATGTAGGCAACCAATTGAACCATACCATTACGCAGATGATGGGGATGCTGACAATCGTAAAAAACGCGCAAAAGTATGGTCGCGTCGGTGAAATGGCGCACATCAAAGAAGCAGTTGCGCAACACATCATCGGTTTCTTAGATGCCTCCTACGATCCGAAAAACAATACACTGAAAAGCATCGTTATTGATGGGACGGATCTCACGGGTTTTCGGATAAAGGGACCTTTCAGAGATGCGAAGTTATACTTTGGTGCGAAAGAAGGCGGCGCATTCCTACCACAAAACATTACGCCCCTCTTTACCTCCGTTTGTGCCCGTGGATATCGGGTTTCTGAAGGCAGAAGCGAGTTCAGAAACTATCTACGCACGATGTTTAAAGCCTTCGGAATTGGCGACATCGGTGCTGATAAAAACTCTCCACCGTCGTTGAATTTTGGGACAACCGCCTTGGAACCGGCTTATATCTTCGCGTTGGTAGATCTGTACCGAGTAGAACCGAAGATAGAATTTCTGGCGATGGCAGAGCGAATCGGGGACAACCTGCTGCAAGGTAGACAACACGCCGATAGTGGTCTCTTTACGCTTGAAGACGATTTTATTCTCCACAACAAGGTCATGGATAAACCGGCGTTACAGGAGTCGCATGAAGGGAAAAGTGTAGGCGAACTTCTGCAGGATACGCATAGAACCGCAAACCTTGACGCAATGGAGCCGCTGGCACTGCTCAGCATCTACGCTGCACAGACCGGACAGTACAACATCATGCCTGAATGGACAGCGGGTGGGCTTTACCTCAAAGTGAGCAGTGTAGGGCATATTGTTAGCAAAGAGATGCAGCTATGGTTTGATAAGCCGGCACTCAAGCAATTTTACAAGGATAGTAACATCAACTGTACCTGGTCTATTGACGAAGATTGAGACAAATAGGTCATTTATACTGTATCACATCGACCTTCCAAGTTGGAACATCCAGCAAGATAGCAAAACTTGTAGGGCAAGTGCTATGCCTTAACCCTACAAGTTTTGTTTTATCAAGCATTGCGTTCCGAACGAAAGTTATTCTCACTGTGAATAGTCGTTGCGTTTCGCTGGATCGTCCGTGAAGTATTCGACGAACTCCCATTCGAAACCGTCCGCATCAATGAAATAGATCCGTTTCCGGTGGGGATGCGGTCCGACTTTATAGCCTTCTTTATATCCGGCAGCCAGCAAACGTTCTCTGATACCCTCAGCATCATCAACAGCAAAACCGAGGTGGTTTACGTAGTTCCCCTTACGATCACCCGTGAAGGGATGCTTGCGGTCTGATAAGGCAATGTAAAAATCGTCAGTCCCAAGATGACACCATTTCGTTCCGTTGGCGTTATCGCCACCGCCCCTGACTCGAAAATCTGGAAAGGCAGTTGTTAGAAAATTGATCGCTTTTTCAAGGTCATTCACGGTCATATTGGCGTGTTCAAGATAACGGCTCATTTTTTAATCCTCCTGAAATGTGGTAGTTACTGTAGCATAGAC
>VXXH01000348.1 GCA_009835515.1 Candidatus Poribacteria bacterium | reverse complement strand
CCAATATACAATCATACTCAGCGGTTGAGCGTTACAGAATTTTTTTGAAGCCGCGCAATTCTTTGGGACATTCAAGTTGTTCTGTTAGGAACGAGGCGACTTTGTTTTGAATCTCTGAAATTTGTGAAGATTCCAAATCCAAAGAGATGTCTGCCCAAAATTCCTCGGATGGAAGGTGCTCAAGCAATAGATCCTTGTGTGCTTTTAAAGCGCGATTTTTTGCCTTCCATTCATCTAATTGTAGTTCTTTAAGAAGTTGTGTTTTCAATCGCACGAGGTTTTCTGGAATTAAAGCAAATGGAAACAATTCTTCACACTGAACACGAATTTTGTTCTCCAAGTCTTCAATCTCAGTTTGGAGCTGTTCCTGTTGATAATTCAAATTTCCGAGTTGTCGGGCATAATTTCCACCTTCGGTTGCAAGTCGGTGTTCTTGCTGTTCAATTTCACTTTCTAAATCATCAATTTGTGTTGCGATTTTTTCAGATTTAACTTCAACATCTGCCAGTCTGCTGTGGAGATTTTCGATTTCTAATTCCACTTCTGTAATTTCCTGTTGGACCGATTCCGGACTGTCACGCTTAATCAAACGGTTTGAGTAGATATGTAGATCGGATTGCAATCGCTCTACTAAATTTAGCCCAAACAACGCTTTAATCGACTCTCTAAGAAAAACATCATGCCCAGAATCATCTACTAACTTCCGAACGTTCTCACCATCAAAAAAGAAAAACCGGGAAACACCAACAGGAATCAATTCGTTTATGTAATCTTGCCAGTGCTTTGCTTCAAACTCAGTGTTTAACCTATCATTTTCATAAATAGCAAGGGCTTCTTTAACAGTTTTTCTACCCCTTTGGCGTTTCCATGAGCGTTCAACCGTGTACCTTTTTTTTTCTCCGTCGCGGGCATATTCAAACTCAAGTGACACAGATGCACAGTCGAGGTTGAATTCGCGATAGAGTCCCGATGAATCGTTTCAGAAAGGTAATTGTAATATTCATTATGGCTGACTCGGTTGCCGAGTGCCCGTTTGCCATATAGGCAGAGGCGGACTGCATCTAACAGAGTTGTTTTGCCCGCACCGTTCATCCCACCAATGAGGATTATGGGTCTGTTAGTATTTGGAGTGAGGGTAATAGTTTGCCGACCACGGAACAAGCCGACATTGTTGACAGTGAGTTTATGAAGAATCATTGTTCATTAGTTTATTCAATTCGTTGCGGGCTTCTTCTTCTGAGCGCCAGTCCTCATGAAAAATTTTATCAATTCGGGACTGTATCTTGGCACGCCGACTCATTCCATCCATTTGTTGTTCTGTGTCAAGAAGTTTTGAGACAAGAGTGACAGGAACCCCTTTTTTATCGCAAATTGCTGTCAAGATTTTTTTATCTTTTTCATCAAAGGAGATCGTGTCATCAACAATCCAGTCCCGGTCTCCAACAATTTCTGCGTAAATTTGTGGGACGGCATCCTCCCAATCTTGACGTTCGGTTCGCCAAATTTTGCGAATTTCTTCAAGTTCGGCATCCGTAATCAATTCAATGTTGGGGTCAGGTCCCTCTTTGCGAACTAACTTTTGGACATTCAGAAGTTCTTTTAAGAGTTCTTGGCAAAACTTCAGTGTGTAGGGACCATGAACGAGTTTATTATTGAGGATTGTAATTTGTCCGTTCCGCCGTCGATGTTCACGTGTTTTAGGTTTCTGTTTTGGATCCTGGGTTTTGGCAAGAAAATCTCGAAACTCAAGCAGCGGGAGCATCCAATCTTCTCCGCTGTCAATGAGCCCTTCCATCGCTTTGTCCTTTGTTACGACAGTACAGGTCCAGCAACCAAAGCGACTGTTTCCACAAGATGGAGTCGTTTCGTCAACCACCAAGGGGCATTCACCTTGTGCATTTGAGTTTCGATAAAGTGTGATAAGTTCTTTATTATCGTTGTTCCACGGTGAAGGAACATTCAATAGATAAAACCAAACATCATTCAAACTGAAGTCAACGATAGGGGCATAGACAAAGGCGTTAGGTAATGTGCTATGTTGTAACAGTAGAGAGTTTTGGATATTATGCAAACTTAAGACTTGATCACGTGTTGCACTTTCACCTCTCCGAACACCGAGAACCATAATAACTTCACCGTGTTCAGCAACTCTGTCCAAGACAAATTTATTCGCTGGTCGGATTTTCATCCGGTCAGTGCACCACCTGAAGTGAGGACCGGGAGCAGGATAACCCCTACCAATGAGATTGACCCAAAAGGTATCATCGATTTTTGGACGGACGATATCCGTCTGAAACGGCATCTTTTGTTCGCGCGCAACTGCCTCAAGTCGCTCAAGGGTGCCGGTAATGTAATTAACAATCACTGGGGTTTCAACAAGTGTATCAGATGAAATTACGTAGACAGGATACTTTCGTTCTTCTTCTGGCAGTTCAGCAAGAGCATACCAGACAAGCTGGAGTGCTGTCGTTGAATCTTTTCCACCACTGTAACCGATGACCCACGGACGCGCGTTTTCGAGATAAACCTCTTGAATTTCACGGTGGATATCATCAGGGGTACGCGAGTTAAAAATGCTATAAGGTGTCTCTGCCATGAACCCTATTCCCTCTAACAAAGATACATATAAAAAATGTAACGTTTGATTTTGGACGTTGGTACAGTAAAGTATACTGTAAATCTGATTTATGCGCTACACTTATCAATGGATTATCAAATGTATGGTGTGAAGTCTTGCCAGTGAAGAAAGGATATTTATTTTTTAGGTTTTACTATAAACGCTTTTGCCCCATCTCATTGGGTGTAGGTGTTGTAATCTTAATTTGCTCAAGCATGGCGTGTGTATCGAAATCAATTGTCCAAGCATTATCGAAAAAGAAGTGGTGTGTTCCTTTAGGCAGTGAGTCGGGTCTCTTGTCTACCACGAAAATTGCTATCCGAGCGGAATCCACAAAATAGATGTTCTTAAAATTATCAAAAAACCCACCGTCACCATTCGTATAAAACCTGTGGTAATAAGGTTCATATTCTGGCAAATAGCGAGGATCACCGATAATATAGTGCCCGGGCGGCAATGTCACAGTTTCTTTTCGCATGTAAGGTTATTCCTTTCAGAGGTCGTTTTTGGCAGGGTGCCTACTTTTCATTTATGTGATGATATAGTATCATAATATAAACTTAAAAAGCAATAAAATATTTG
>VXXH01000390.1 GCA_009835515.1 Candidatus Poribacteria bacterium | reverse complement strand
TTGTCATTAATTGAGGTCTTAGATTACAATGACGATCTAACCAACATACAAGGAGCAGTAGATAGATATAGGGAAGTATTTACAAAATCTGCATAATTGGTAAGTCATTGACTAAGTAGGGGAGTAAACACAGCCTACACACGGATTGTACTGCCACCGGAAATTCGGGCCACTCTCTAACTCTAAGACAAGATTGTGGTATAATATCGATCTACTTGATAGGAGTCTCCGATGGAGAACCAAACGAAAACGAAAAACCTTCACCCCCGAGTTTCAGGTCCGAAGTGGTTCTTGAGGCTCTCAGCGATGAAACTTCCCAGGTTTCCGAAGTGTGTCGGAAACCCCATAACCTCAGAGATTAACAACTCTCAAAGTGGAAGCGACAGCTTCTTGAAAATGCGTCGACTCTCTTTTGAACCCGCTGATAAACGCTCTGATGCCGATGCGGAGCGGATTGTCCAACTTGAGCAACTCGTTGCAGGTCTTCAAGGCTATAAAATAACATTTGTCTCAATTCGTCCGTGATTGGAATCAAATAGCGTTTGGGTGTGACAGTTACCTTTAGCTCTTTGATTTCTGCAGGTAGGGACGAATTTTTGCCCGCAACAATAAATTTGAAAGGGCAAACATAGGAAGGCGATTCTTCCGCCGGCGTTACAAAGTCGCCTGTCCCGCAAGTACACAGGAACGCTGCGATTAGCAATATCGAATACTTCTTCATTCCACTTTCTTGTAAAAAAAAGGGTGTATCCCAGGATACCCCCTTTAATTTATTTTTCTCCAAACGGATATTCAGGCAGAAACGTCCGCCAGGTTTGGGATAGTTGAAAACACGCCTGCACCACTTTTGTGAAAAGACGAGAAATTCATACTGCGAACCCGCGCACCGATTGGATTCAAAACACTGTACCGATTCAGGTCAAAAAACAAAATGTGTGAGGCAGTCTATGGACTACCGCAGCCTTTTCTCATACTTGAAATACACTTTTTGCCGTAGTTGCTCTAACCAATGTGGAGACTTATAGTTTCGTTGGCTAAAGTCTCTTGTGAGTTGTTGCCACTGCCATTCCGTCATTTCGCACCGCGGTGCGTATATCTTTGAAATCATATCGCCAAGTTCAAAAAGGACAATCCCTTCGGACAGATTGTTGCCAAAGCCTTGGGACAGGAATTGAACAACTCGTGAACGATTCTCTGCCCAAGTCTTTTTGAAATAGTCTGGTGTAATGTCGTCGTGGGTGATCGGTTCTGGTGAGATCGGGGGAGTGATACTGCGAATTTCGGCTGTCATAGTTTCTCTCCTTGACAAAGCCTGCGCAGCAGCAGTATAATGCTACTGGCAAAAGGCTTACAGGTTTTTTGCTACAGGGGGGTAATTCTTTGCGGGATACCCCCCGCCTCTTTTGATTACCAAAGATTATGACATACTTGCTATACCTTAGTCAAGGATAAAAGCAACCAATGCGTTGATGCACCAACACCGTTCCTCATATTTGAACCAGATACGCTGCCTCAATTGCTTCAACCAGTGGGGACTTTTCCAGTTGCGTTGCCTCAAGTCTCTGGCAAACGATTGCCATTGCCAACCGGAGGTTTTCTGCCGGTGTGCATAGATATTCGTTATCATGTCGCCTAACTTAGCGAGTATAGAATGAAAAACACAGCAAAAACCGCTTTATTTACGCGGGTTTTTTCGCAATTTTGCCCGAACATTTTGGAGTTTCATACGCCTTGATTTGATGTATAGGCTTAAAACAGCCACCTACATGTACTAAACATGTACTAAAACATTTCTTTCCATAGTACCTTCATCTCAATTTTCTTTTCCTGTTCTGACACTTACCCGAAGTGTCTAATCTTACCCTCAATCCCCGCGATTGCAAGCTTCGATCACAGAAGGGCTTGTCCCCTGCACCGGATACGGCGAGTCGGGATGTTTGTACTGTTCGCGTGCTTCTGCTTCACAGCGCGGGCAGTACAGCGTTACATCGCCACCATTGAAATCGGAGTAAGCCGTATACGGCACCTCGCCGTGTTTCGGGCATTTCACAAGAATATCGCGGACTGTAACCTTCACAGAACACACCTTCGGAGATAAAAATAAGGGAGGATTCGACGTAAATCTGAACATTTGATATTATAGCAGAAACCTGAAACGAAGACAACCACCTGATGAACCAAATCGAAAAGCGAAAGATACTGCTTGAATGCAATCAAATAACAACTTGCAATATCTCGTCCTATATGTTATACTATTCAAACCAGTTCGGGTGGCACCACCACGAATCGGACCCATTCCGATTCTGCCACCCTCCAACCGTGGTGGATGGATAAAGGACTGGGCTGGTAAACAAGATTAACGCGCTATATTAGTGATCCTTGATGGGCAGCAAGTGTCTTGCTTTCATAAGTTGTGCAGGGAAGAAAACAACCTATTTTTATAAGGAGAAAAAATATAATGAGTATACCCAAGATTGCCGCAGACACTGATCCACGTTGGGTAAGGCATCTTAAAACACAATCCGAAAAGATGGAAGGGAAAACTGTGAAAAAAGTGTCATGTGGTATACGCGAACACAATACTAAAAATCATCAAAGCGATGTCTTAAAGTTAGAGTTCACGGATGGTAGTATCCTTTATATCCAGACCGGATCAAACGCTGAAAATATAAGTGAAGATGTGAATTCAGGAAGGAAATCCAAGATTCAAGTACCTGAGTTCCATGTAGATTTGTGGTTAACATGGGCAGATCCTAAATCTGATGAATAATATTGCTATATATCCATATTCTTGTACGAACCATCTCCTTCTGTTTTTCACTATCCCGCCGAGGGAAATGTACTGGAACCGGAAACTCAAATTGAACAATTTTTACCCTTCAACTTAGGGTATACCCCTAAACTGTTAACACAGATAGGCAGGGAAGAATATGTTTACAAAAGCCCAAATTGATTCAGAGAAATTGAATCTCGATTCAACATTTTTCAAGGAGGCTCTTACACCGACTCATGAAGCCTCAAAACTTCTACATTTGCTTGATAACCTTGGAAAGTTGCCCGCAGGATTTAATGGTGAAGTGTTCATACCACTACTTTCCCACTCTAACACCAAAGTTCGCAGGCTCGCCGTAAAAAATATAGGTAAGTTAAAAAATGAATGTTTCTTAAAAAAACTCTCAACCTTTGCAGACAACGAAACAGATAC
>VXXH01000738.1 GCA_009835515.1 Candidatus Poribacteria bacterium | reverse complement strand
GTATAACTGATAACTGATAACTGATAACTAATAAAGGAGAAAACTCATGAAACCACTATGGTTGATTACACTGCTCATTGCAGCAATCTGTTTATTCTCACCGCTGAGCGAAGCCCGCTTTGCGAATACTAATGATCCCTCACTGATCACGAATTTCGGGGGTGATAATAAGAACCAAGATTACGAAGTAGATATTGTGCTACCTGTTCATGCTGGAGCGTTCGACGGTTGGCTTGGCTATCACCAAGGGCAAGAAACAACCGAGGATGTTGTTGAATCCGAAAGAAAGCTGATCCGTATCGAGGGTGGTGCAGCGACGAAGTGGTTCGGTGTCTACGGCTACGGCGAATACGAGTCCGACATCATGAAAGGCATTGACACTCAACGGCGGCTTGGTTATTATGCGCAGTTCCCGGTCGTTGAAAGGTATGGTATCCGCACCGAGACAGGGCTTGGTAACTTCATTCAGGACAAAGACCTTGCTGCAACACTCGGACACAACATTAACGAATATGAGTCGGTTTCCTTTCACTGGCGTGCGCATCTGCATGCAACATGGGAGAAAGATCGCTTAGAGTTCGGTATCCTTGGTGAGTTTATGCCGGAATTTAACTTTGATCATTTTGAGGCGCGATTTACGCCGTCTCTGGAGTTTCACCTCGGTAAAGTTGGTAATCTTGGCGACATCTCACTCAACGGAAAAGTCGTTGCGAACTACACTTCAAATGCTGATACGTATGGCGTTGACAATTGGCAGATTGCTTGGACAGGCGGAGTTGGTGTGAGTTGGTAGTTTTCTATCACTGCTGAGCATATCGCTGAGGTGGGTAAAGATGAGGAAGATGGCGCACAGCAGATAGATTTTATGGTTAGTCTCGGTTACAAATTTTGAGAGCGTCGTTTGAGGCGAATCAACGGCGAAGTAGGAGATACCGCGTGTAGCCGTGTCTTCTATAATAGTCCCGGCGGTTAGGTGGACTTGATAACGAACCGCAGCAGGAGCCAGATCGGATCTGGTGATCCTGCATTTTTTTGGGCTTCAAGGTTGTGAAATTCCAAAAAATTAACGTGCAGTAATAAATTTGACCTGTTTTCGGGGCGAGAATCCCGGAATTTCGCTGAAAACTGGGTTTGAATGTAACGTTTTCGTGCATACGTTACCTATTTTTGACTCACGAACTTAACGTTTTCATGGTAAGGTTAAGTTCGTATTCTCGTTATGTATTCTGATAGTGAGCTTCCGAAATTTATTCCGGTTGTTCTATCAATCGTGGTTTGAATTGTCTGTTTGGTCATTAAATTCTGTTGTTCTATCTGGTAGTGGTAGGCTTTGATGTACATATCTTTCGACATTAGAAGTGCTCCCATCAGCGGTATCCCTGATTTGTTACCGGTGGCTTCATCATTCTTTTGGATGTAGTATTCAATGAGATCACCGATGAGGATGATGAACTCGCATGATCCGGGAACCATCTTTGTCAGCACAGTGTTCGCGGATTTGATAAAGGTGTCGAAGGATTCAGCGTAGCGACAATGCTCGATGTAGATGATGTAGTATTCTTGACCTTTCCGGCTTTCCACAATATCCTCGGCAACGATTCTGAGGTCTGATAGAACGCTGTTCATGTCTGTCAGTTTTTTCGGATCAAGGTGATAGCTTTCCATCTGAATCTCTCCGGGTTCGAGAGTAAAATCGACTTTTTTATTGTGGGCGAGGATACGCTTGTCATCGGTGTTAAGGTTCTGGTATTTCGCTGCTTGGCTATAGCGTTTTTCGAGGTTCCTTTTTCTTTTGCGTTCTTCCTGTCTGCGGACTTGTCGAGATTTCATTTCTTTTTTGGTCTCCCCTTTAAGAATGGCGGTTCGGTTAGGCTTTCTGCCCATTCAACTCTTTCTTGCCACATTTTGCACTTGTATCCGGCTTCTTTCATTCGGGCGAGAGCTTCACATCCGATGTATCTCGCATAAGCCGGTGGTACGGATTCTACTAATTCTCGTCGTGTGATCTTGAAGTTCTTGGGGTATCCCATGATCTCTTTGCCTTCAGCAGTTGAAAGTGAGCCTTGTTTGCCTTTTGCTTTGCGTCGTTCATAGGTACTTGAACATGACATGGTACCCGCAATTGTCGCATAACATCCTGAGCGATCCATGCTTGGACGTGGGAGTTGCCACGCGAAAAAGGAGAGTTCAAAGGCGCGTTTCCGCCAAAGCCCGTCACGGTCATCGGTTGGACCGAGTCCGAATTGGGGACCCCAAAGCACGAGATCTTGACGGATCGGTGCCTGTGGTACGTTCTCGATAACTGTGTAAGGGTGTCCCTGTAGTAGTTCTCGGGTGATTGGAATGAGGTTCGGGTATTCGATCGTGCCTATCCAGCGCGCGGAACTCGGTGAGAAGGCTTGGCATGGTGGGGATGCCCAGATTAGATCTGCTTTTTTCAGGATAAGTGGTAATGCGTGAATATCCGCTTGCACGAAAATACCCGGATAGTTTTTGTGTCTCTTGATGTCGATACCGATAACGGTAAATCCTGCTTGTTGGAGCCCGAGACAGGTGCCCCCACCACCACAAAATAAATCGATTGCTAACATCCTATTTTCCTCTATGCTCCACTAACGCTTTTAGGGGTAGGCTTTGCGTTATGACCCTTCTGAAGGGTATCATAGTGGCAAACTCTTGAAATGCGTTCTATGGGCAAATTTGTGTCTTTCGGTCGGTGTGGTTTGGATGGCGAGGGTCAAGCCTCAAAATGCTATGAAATTTTAGCAGAAAGGGGATTGGAATCGAAGTTTTGATCTTGTGAAGTTTTGGAGAATTCTTGTAAAGGTCTTTGATGGTATTGGTGGGACGGCACAGAGCGTGCCGCCTATAATTCCACCGTTACTTCACATTCATTATACCTGAAGCGCGATTTGAAAAATCAAGTAAGAGGCATAATCTATTTGAATATACTCCGCTGAGTATACAAAAATAATGTGTGGACGGGTTCAAAACTCCCAATTTTGATCTCGCCAGAATCATGAGACGATTTACTCGTGTTTTTGTCTCGTGATCCGCTAACTATTTGTGATTTTTGTGAAGCGAATTTATAATATCACAAAACGTTGAGAAAGTCAAATCCTTTTTCATAAGCTGTTTCGCATCATGACTACAGCGTTGAAAATTGTACTAAAGAGAAAGATTGCTGAAATTATGATAAGTACGATTTTGAG
>VXXH01000669.1 GCA_009835515.1 Candidatus Poribacteria bacterium | reverse complement strand
GTATAAATAGGATACCACAGGTTTAAACGGATTGCAAGAAAAGTTGCTCTGCTTCTTGTTTTTGATACACTTGACATAGTTTAGCAGTCTTGCTATACTTGTCAAGAGTTTTTGTAAACGAATGGGGATATCGAGAAAAAATAATGTGCCGAGCCGTTAAATCTCTCATTGCAATTTGCTTACTATTTGTTTTTACGCTGTTTTCGGGGTGTACGGAGAGACAGCAGAAGCAGAACGAATTAAGTGTCTTCGCTGCAATCAGTTTGAAGGACGCACTCACTGAGATCGGAGAAGCGTTTGCAGCTGAGAACCAGGCTAAAGTTTATTTTAACTTCGCTGCCTCTACGACGTTACAACGCCAACTCGAAAAGGGAGCATCAGGCGATGTCTTTATCTCGGCAAGTCCGCGTCAAGTCCTCGCTCTGGAAACGAATGGGCTGCTTGAAGCCGAAAGTCGCCAAAATTTGTTAACAAACCGTTTAGTGCTTGTCTCTGATGAAGCATCGGAAATTTCTGTGGAAACGCCTACGAATCTTGTTGTGCCTGAGATTTCGAGAATTGCGATCGGGCACCCAGATATAGTGCCTGCAGGTGCTTACGCGAAAGAAGCCTTGACTTACTTTGGATTGTGGGAAGCACTACACCCGAAGCTGATTTTCGGCACAGATGTACGTGCGACGCTCGCCTATGTCACCGCTGGAAATGTGGATATTGCTATTGTCTATAAAACCGATACAACACTGACCGAGAATATAAATGTGCTTTATCAGTTACCATCTGAAGCATATACACCGATCATCTACCCGGCTGTCGTTATGAAGAGTAGCCTACGAAAACAATTAGCGCGCCGATTTGTTACCTATCTACAGTCTGTGGAGAGCGGTGAAATTTTTCAAAAACACGGATTTAACCTTTTAGCATCAAAATGAGGATAACCGCTGCCGAAGTTGCTGCCCTCTCATTATCTATAAAAGTCGCGTTGCTCAGCTTGGTTGTGACCTTCCCTCTTGGATTATTGGTGGGATGGCTCCTCGCAAAACGTACATTTCCGGGAAAAGCTTTTCTAAATACGCTCGTCATGTTACCCTTAGTGCTGCCGCCTATAGTCAGTGGATATTTACTCCTCATCCTATTAGGTAAACACGGGTTCATTGGGCGTTTTATCTACCAAACTTTCGGCATAGAGATTGTTTTTTCCGAACTATCTGTTGTCATCGCAGTTTCGGTTATCTCATTTCCGCTGTTAGTACGTGGGATTGTAACAGGGATGGAGGCTGTACCCGTGGAACTTGAAAATGCAGCGCGGACGCTTGGCGCATCGCCAATCAAGGTGTTTTTTACCATAACCCTCCCGATGGCGCATCGCGGCGTTATCGGTGGAACGATCCTCGGTTTCTCCAAGAGTCTTGGCGAATTTGGTGCTACAATCATGGTGGCAGGCAACATTCCCGGCAAAACCCAAACGATGGCGCTGGCGATTTTCAGTGCTGTACATCTCGGAGAAGATGTCTCTGTCTATCGACTGGTGTTGATTTCAACCGTTGTTGCCTTCGCTGCGATCTGGCTAACAGAACGCTTCACCCTCCGTTAGGCATAAATAACGCTTTTAGGACTTGCGCAAACACGCCATAAATCGCCTCACTGACAGAAGGGACACCTTGAAAATATCTATGTTCTTCAAAAGGAGACTGGTTCGTAGTAGCGCAATTCATTGCGCCTTACGGACTGGTTTGTAGTAGTGCAATTCAGTGCGCTTTGTGTGAGTCCCAGTTTTATTGACCTCAGTCCAACAAGGAGAAACTATATGAATTTTGGACTATTTTTAGGAGTTATCGCGTGCATACTGCTCGTCTGGTATCTATATCGACGTTCCCAAGATGATACATCTGAGAATGCGGAGGAACCGATCGATAATGCTGATGATGACTATGAGGATTTGCTTTTGACAGGCTTGATGCTCAATGAAGTCTATGACGATGATGAGGATCCTGAGTCATCTGACGATGTGGATTCTGGCGGATATGATGACGGTTATGAGGATCCTGGTGGATTTGAGTAGTAGGATGCGTTATGACAAATAGTACCAAAATTAGGCTCGATTTTCGCAAACGCCTCGGTGGTTTCACCTTGGAAATCAATTGCACGCTGGAAGCGAAGGTTTCGGCGTTTTTAGGGCCGTCTGGAAGTGGTAAAAGTACACTTCTCAACTGTATCAGCGGCACGCTGGCTCCTGATGACGGTGAGATCGTTTTTGGTGAAGAGATACTTTACGCATCCGCTGCAAGAATTAATCTGCCACCTGAAAAACGACGCTTCGGATACGTCTTTCAAGAGGGATACCTGTTTCCGCATCTCACTGTTGCGCAGAATATCCGATATGGGCAACCTAAGCCCCGAAAATCTTCAGCTGCGATAGATGTACTTGAAATTGCCGAGTTTCTTCAGCGATATCCAAGAGAACTCTCTGGAGGGCAACGTCAACGGGTTGCAATCGCTCGCGCCCTCGCTATGGAACCGCGGATGCTTCTGATGGATGAACCCCTCGCTTCTCTTGACAGTGCGCTCAAAGAGCGGATTATACCCTATCTGCACCACATTAAAGATACTTTTGACATACCGATCCTTTATATTACCCACGCCTTTTCCGAGGCGATGGCATTGGCTGACGAAGCCTTCCTGATCGCTAATGGTACAATTATAGCCAACGGTGAACCGCATCGGTTGTTAACTGCCCCTACCGCGATGCCTATCGCACAATTGACCGGTGTCGAAAACACACTATTCCTTCCTGTAACGGCTTCAGACAAGGCACGCGGTTTGACTTTGTTGGAAATCGGGGACCAATCTCTTGCTATTCCGTATACGGATATTGAAATCGGTGATATAGCCCCAGTCGCCGTTCGGGCTGAGGATATTATCATCTCCCTTGAACCGGATCTCTCGATTAGTGCCCGCAACATATTAAAAGGAACAATTCAGTATCTGGATGTCAAGAGCGAATACACATGGTTATCTATTCTTGTTGAATGGCATCACCTTGCCGTGAAAGTTACACACGCAGCGCGTAAGCAGCTGCGGCTGCAAGAGGGGTCAGAAGTTTACTGTGTTATCAAGGCAAGTGCCATCAACCTCCTTTGGGATTAGCGTTTCAGTAGGAGCGAGTGTTTTTGCTTGGGGTGTTTTTGCTTGGGTATTTCTGCGTATTGCTTGGGTGTT
>VXXH01000053.1 GCA_009835515.1 Candidatus Poribacteria bacterium | reverse complement strand
GTGCCGTTAAAGTTGGACCGATCATCAATATCCCTGTCATTGTTGGGGCAACAGGTGCCGATGTGACGAATACTGGGAATGATCCGAGAGATTTTCTGTTTCTGGTGGCGAATTCAAATGCGTTGCAAGCAAAAGTGATGGCAGGTTTTGTGGTGAACGACCTCGGCAAGAAAACTGCAGCGATGATTTGGCAGAACGGGGACGTCTATTCTAAAGGTTTCGTTAACGCATTTGATGCGAATTTTCAGGAACTTGGCGGGCGCATTGTTGCCAATCAAATCTATGAACAAGGCGATACAATGTTTGATGGACAACTTGGGATCATCAAAGAGGCAAGTGCTGATGTTCTGCTTTTGGCAAGTTTTCCGCCAGAGAGCCCGCTGATCGTGCAGCAGGCACGGGAGATGGGCATTAAGTCCACCTTTATCGGCAGCGATGGTTGGGATGATTCGTTGATGTTAGAGATTTTAGAGGATAACACGCCGCTCGAAAATTCCTACTATTGTAGTATCTCGGATGAGCTTGCTGCAGATTTTATGGCTGCTTATGAAACAATGTTTAAAGATCGCCCTATTGGTATTGCTCCGTTAGGTTACGATGCCATGAAATTATTGGCAATAGCGATTGAAAAGGTGCAATCAACCGACCCTGTTATGATTCGGGATGCAGTTGCTGCTATCACTGACTACCAAGGTGCGACAGCTATTTCCGGCTTTGATGGGAACCGTCATCCTATCAAACCTGCTGCCGGTATCCGCGTGTTGAAAATTGTTGATGGTCAACCGGCGCAATACACTATTGTAAAAGTAAATGAGTAAGTGTAGGGGTATTTAGTTTAGATAGATTATTGGATTTCATAGATGTTTAATCTTCCCCTTTCAGTTCCGGTGGGGTTAGGAAGCCGTGGGGAAATCCGCAGAAACACCCAAGCAAATACCCCAAGCAAAAACACCCTACCGGGCCTGGGGATTAACGCCTGCTTGTGGCGTGAGAAGTAACGTCATTCGACGATCTTCGGTTAGGTATCGGTTGACGACGCTGGCAACATCAGCCGCGGAGACATTGGCAAATGCACTCGCAAGTTGCGGTAAAATATCGCCGTGCTGGTATTCACGCATACCCCACTGTAAACCAATGTTACCAAGTACTATAGTTTCTGACACCCCTACGGGCTGCTGTTGCATTACCATCTTTACATCCAAGGGTGCACTGAATTGCATGGAGAAGAACGGGGCAGCCATAGCGACCTGCGCGTTATTTTTCGGTTGCTTTAACGGGTTTATCAGCCGCCTAATCCGTTGTTTGACCCTTTCGATATCTGCATCCGGTTTCAGGGAAGCATTGATCTGTAAATAAGTCCCTTCAGGGGTGATTAGGTCGAGGCTACAGAAAATATGACCTGTCAATTCTTTCAATTGCGTATCCTGCCCGAATGCTAAACTTAGAAGTGCACTCGTTATATACAATGCCGGGTAGTCTTCGTCCTCAGAGTGCGGTATCGCGTAGGTTTCCATATAGTGGGTTACGTTGATATCCCAAGTAGCACTTTGATCCTTTGCTATCTCGGGAGGGACCGTTGGATGTGGGAGCGTTTTTTCGGTTAAGTTGATAACCCCGAGTTGCTTTTCCATAGTATCTTCCAGGGTGTCAGGGTCAATACTACCAATGACGCACAAAAGGACGCGATCTGATTGGACCAAATGCAGATCGCGATACGCTTGGAGTTCACTGAGTTGCGCCGATTGGATGTCCTTGCGCATTGCTATATCGGTTTCACCATGCCGAAAGACTTGGTTCCATGCAGCGTAAGCCAACTTATGTGTTGCCAAGTTCTCTTCAATATAGTCAAACCCAGACAAGGCATTTCGGCGTGTCTCAGCGAGACTTTCTGCTGAAAACGGTAGTTCAGAAAGCCATTTCGCATGGCGTTCCAACCCCTGCGTCCAGTTATCGGTATTGCCGATAAATTCCAAGCGTATGTTGTCAGCCAATGTCTCTCCATTACCCGTGTTGTCGTCAATGGGTCCTATGGTTCGGAATGTTAGATAATTAATGAGGTGGCTCCAATATGCCTTTGCTTTCCCATCAGTGGCGAGACCGAGCGGTAAGTAACTTAAGATAATAACATCTGTGGAATCCTCAACGTGGAGATTGACAACCCGGATGCCGTTACTTAAGGTAAAACGGGTCACTTCAGGGGTGGCACTGGAAGCAAAAAGTGTGGCGAAATCCTCTGAAGCATTAGGTGCCTCAAGCTCCTCAGAAACCCGTCCGCTGGTGCTGTTGTTTTTATCAAGGATGTTAGTCTGTCCGATTTGATTGCGTATATCCGGTTTTGCATCGGTTTCGAGAACGACAACTGCCTCAATAATTTCAATAGTGGGTTCGGACTGTGCCTCGAAACTATACGGTCTCTGAAACCTGGCAAGGTATTGATGACTCACACCCAGCAGCAAGATAACCAAAATCGTAGCTGAACCGAGAGCCATCCATGGGAACAACGGTTTTCCAGTTGGCGGTGATACCGGTTTTATGTCAGCAACTTGCCGCATGATGTTTTCAAGGAGGTTACCAGACAATTGCCAACCGCCAAGCGTTTCGTTAATCAAGTGTTCATCTGGTGTTTGTAAACGCTCCCGCGCGCGTTGAAGCCGACTCGTAATCGTGTTCACCGATACACCTAGGAACTTGCCAATTTCCTTCGTGGTCATCTCACCGAGATAGTAGAGCGTTACCACTGTGCGTTCGCTCTCTGGCAATTTGTCCAGGAGTTGCTTGACGATTTCATGACGACGTTCAGTTGCTTCTGTCTCGCGCTGTTCCAATATATAACGCTCATAGGTTAACTTATCTATTGCTTTCACAGACGCGTCCCCCAGCGATTGCATCGCAGGTCTCTTCTTTCGGAGCCAATCGGTGCATAGATTATTGGTAATGACATACAACCACCCCGCAAACTGATTGCGATTCTTGAGGGTCGGGAGTTTCTCATAAGCTTGAAGGAAGGTGTCTTGCGTAATTTCCTCAGCATAATGAAAATCACCGATCTTCCGCCACGCCAAGGCGTGAACACTCTTTTGGTATCTTTGAACCAAGGTGCTGAACGCCTCGTCGTCGCCAGATAAGATATTGTGAATCAACTGAACATCGTCTTTATCCATCGGGACTCTCCATAGTATGTCAACACAAACAACTGGATTCCTGCTAATACTTTATACC
>VXXH01000169.1 GCA_009835515.1 Candidatus Poribacteria bacterium | reverse complement strand
TCAGAGTTAGGGCTGACTTCAACTTCTCTCAGGACATCATCAGCGCGCCATGCAAAATATTCAGCAGGATCATCGAAATAAGGGTTGAGCAGGAGCGGGCGTTCCTGTTTATGTTCGCGAATGAAATCATCAACTTCATCTTGATTCAGTGGATTAGGGGCAATTGTTCCGGCCTTAGATGCTATAAATGCATCTGTTGTATTTCGACGAATTATTGGGCTCTGCATCTTCCGATTTTGGATCGGGAAATCATCTCTCTTGAACTTCTGATTACAGAGTTGGCATGAAACAAGATAATTGTCATAACAATAGGCGAGCCACCAATAGCTGCTTTTGGGACGGTAGTGTTCAACATCTCCGAAAGAAACTATCTCAGTTTTTGCTTCGCAGTAGGCACACTTGCCACCTGTTTCTGCAAAAAGTTGTGTCTTCGCGGGCTTCCAGCGGTTACTGTTGAAAACATGTTTTTGAATCGCACCGCGCCTGATGTGTCGCTGGTTGATCAACAATTCTTTCTCAAACGTTTTCTTTTTTTCGCCGTGGAAGTTAGCGTGGATGTCTGTTTTTGATCGGCTCCTCCTTAAGCGTATCACCGCCTGCCCTCCTGCAATTCCTTCTCTATTTTCCGCAAAAGCTGCATATGTTCTTCAGAAGATTGCATGTTTGATCTACCAGCAGTTGGAAGATCGGTTAGGAACGCGGTCAGTTTGTCCAGTTCTTCTTGTTCCTTAGCCGACAGATCCACTTTGTCCCGGAGATGACGGTATCGATTCTTCATATCCTCAACCTCTTTTGACTCGTCAGTATCTAACCCAAACGCGCGGGACATTACCAGTTGGTGCAAAAGGAGTGTTTTTGGATTTCCGGAAAATGGATAGATGCGAATTTTCCCTCTTTCGCGCATCAAATAGTGAAGTTCACCTTCACCTGCCTGTTGCGCGGCCATGGGCGAGTGCGTCGTTACAACGAACTGAAAATTCGGTAACCATTTGTCAAGGAGCGATAAGAGTTGGCGTTGCCGCTTTGGATGGAGATGCAGGTCAACCTCATCAATCAGGAGGAGTCCCTTTGCGGTAAGCGGTTTTTCCTGTGAGTCACCAGAGATTTCTGAAACTTGGAACAACAAGTCGCCTATCCAAGCTGCCATTGCGAGATACCCGTCGCTGAGACAATGTAACGGCACAATACCATCTGGAGTATCAAACAGTAAGTGCCCATTCTGTTTATCAATGCGATGAAACTTTATCCCCGGTAGTAGATTGCTGAGTACCTTTCGGACGGTTTCCAATGCAATGCCGTTTCCTATGTAGTCGAGGTCCATTGCCCAGGAATCGATCGGTTTGGTGGTCGCATCAGGATTGAATAGGGTAGCGACGCGCTGTGCCCTTTTGTTTGTGAATTCCGATGTCTTTGTTCTTCGACTGTTTGCTGCATTGAGATGGCGGGACGCACCGAAACCGAGGACAAAGTAGTCTTCCTTTTTCCCTTTGAGTGCCTTATCAAGCCAGGCGAGACTCTGTTCGTTTTTCCTGATGACATCGGTGCGGGTATCTTCGGGCGCGATCTGTAAGCGAATCTCGCGTTCCTCTCCTTCCGTTGTAACCAAAACGGCAGAAATTTCACATCCACGCGTTTTGGACCGGACCCAGTCGGAGGGTTCCCCTAACAGGTCGGCTATCGCGTCACTACCTGCAGTTACAAGGGCAATAGCTTTCAGAAGTGTACTCTTACCCATGCCGTTTTCAGCCAGCAAGAGGGTCCACTTGCGGATGCCGCCATTCTCGTCTTCAAATGATAAAGCAATATCAGAAAAACATTTGACATTTTTCAGATGGATTGATTTGAGGAACATTTAATCTACCCTCTTATGGTTGGATTGACGTTTGCATTGAACACCTATACATCTGAGTTTCTCATGATGTCACCAGCATTGATCCGTATGCTTCCTGTGGCTTTTTCGGTCAACGTTTCAAAAGGATCTTGGCATCGGCGTAACTGGGGTTCAGTCTCACAATGATAGACGATATAGAGCCAGTACCGGTCGCCGTGATTGGCGGCTTGCCGCCATTCGTTTGCTGTCAATTCGACACTTGTTATTCCTGTACGTCCTTTAACTTCAATATAACGCACCTCACCGTTTGGGTGTCTGGACTGTAAGTCAAACCCTTTTTTGAGGCTTGGATTAGAGACATCTTTGACTTCGGCACCGCGATCGTGCTCATATTCCATAGCAGTCTTGATTGCGATAGCCTCGGCATCTCGTAATGTCTTTGCCGGGATGTCCTCAGTTAGGGACATAGTGACAAAGGCGCGAACATAGACATCTATGGAACCTAATTGGATACCTTCGATTTCTCTAATGAGATTTGCTTCTGCTTCCGCGCGCTTTTTAGGAAGTGCTTTAATCTCTTGATCGCAGTTATTCAATTTTGTTTTTGCTGCCGGTATCCCTTTGGCGACATCTTTTTTAAGGTTGAGACGTTGTTTAAGGAGTTCAGCTTGCCTCAACCTGAATGAAATCTTGATCTGTTCCTTTTTCTCATCCACTTCGGATTGAAGCATATCGCGGATGTCAGAAAGTTTCGGATTTCCGATGTTTGCACGGACAAAATTTTTAACAGGTTGCGTTTCGTCAGCGCGGTTAATCCATTCAGCGGACAAAGTTGCAGGCATGCTGTGTTGTGCTGTCCGTGGGATTAGGGTCAACAGTAGATGTGCTGGCGTTTCTTCACACCGTCCATCCGCAAAACGTTTGATGCCGACAAGCATTTCATCAAGGACGTGAGGCTTACCATCCGCTTGTTGTATCACAGATATTCTCGCCAAATAGAACAGATACGGTTCATCTGTTTGTGAATCGAAATAGACTGCCCCACGATCGCCTTCGGCGTTGAATTTTTCCAAAAAGCGGGAGCGGATCGCGTCAAAAATCGGTTCGCCGGGGTGGAGAAAAATCGCTTCTGGTTTTTCGGATCCAACAGGCAGTGCAATTTCACGTGAGAACGTTAACCGATCGCGTAACTGAGATGGATATCCATCAATTGCATTTTGAACAGATGCAGAACAACCGGATAACTTAAAAGTCGCTTCAATATCACCGTTAATCCGATAGCCGAGCAGTGGTGCTGCATCTTCAAAGAAACTTCGGACATAAGCGGGTAGCATGCGAAGTGTTTCAGCGGATTCCCACTGCTCTTGAACCTTACCGAGTAATCGTTTGAC
>VXXH01000621.1 GCA_009835515.1 Candidatus Poribacteria bacterium | reverse complement strand
CGACTATAAGTGTCTCGCGTGTGATGCCCGATTCGAGAAGTTTCAAGGCATCACGGCACCCGCAATTGAGGAATGTCCTGAGTGCGGCGGGAAAGTGAAACGGCTCATCGGAGCAGGGGCAGGTCTGATTTTTAAAGGATCAGGGTTCTATGCTACCGACTACCGAAGTGAAGGTTACAAAGAATCAGCGAAGAAAGATAAAGACGGGTCGTCGGATAAAAGTTCATCAGACAAAAGCGAGAAAAAAGAAAAGAAAACCGCCGATACAACCAGCGAATCAAAGAGCAAGTCTACCGATTAGAATCGAACGCATCAGCATTATGGAGCGAGGTTTCACGCCTCAGTTCGGTTAGGTTTTTAGTTTCGGCACAACGGAGTGTGCCTACTACTTTTAAAGGGAGACACTTTGCACAACCACAGCCACGAGCATCATCACCATCACGGCGAAGCGCAGGCGCATAGCCATCAGGCACATCTACAGAAGAAATTCAAGTTTGCTGTGCTTATCACATTTTGCGTCTTCCTTGGCGAACTCATCGGCGGTATCTGGTCGGGTAGCCTTGCCCTGCTCAGTGATGCGGCACATGTGTTTTCTGATGTGGCTTCGCTTCTTATCAGCTGGTTGGCGATCTATCTCTCCACACGTCCTGCTACCTCCTCCCGGACCTATGGGTATCATCGCGCCGAAGTCTTCGCTGCTTTTGTGAACGGCGTGTCCCTCATCGCGATCTCCGGTTGGATTTTCTACAAAGCCTATCAAAGATACATGTCACCAACAGAGATCAAAGTGACAGGCATGTTTATTGTGGCGTGTCTCGGCCTTGTCGGAAATCTGCTCATCTTATGGAAGCTGCACGGTGAGAGTCACGGAAACCTCAACGTCCGAAGCGCGATGCTCCATGTGATCGGGGATACACTTTCCTCCGTTGCTGTCGTCATCGGAGGCGCGATTATTTTTTGGACAGGGTGGTCTCCGATCGATGCAATCTTGAGTTTCCTTATCGGTGGGATTATTCTTGTCGGCGCGGTGAATGTGACGAGAGAGGCGGTGCATATTCTGCTTGAAAATTCACCACGGAACGCCGACGCGGACACTGTTGCGACACATCTCCGCAGCTTAGAACCAGTTAAAGATGTCCATGATCTGCACATCTGGTCGCTGTGTTCCAACTATTGTGCGTTGAGTGCACATGTTGTGGTTAATGAAAACACCACCTTAGCATCCGATCGAATTCTTGAACAGATCAACGGTGAATTACAAACACATTTTGGCATCAGCCACACCACGCTGCAGTTAGAACAAGTTGCATGCGAACAGGCTGGAAATCTTCTGTGTAATGCACAACATTCGTAGTGCTTATCTATATCTTGAGGTTACAAACCGCTTCCACAGTTTAACCGTGCTCAGCCTTTAAACGATGTGCTTTACGAATTAGGTTAGCATCCTTCGCAAATTTCTGTGTCGCCTGAACGAGTCCATCTACGTGCGAAACCATATCCTTCTCTACTTGCACTATACGATCAATCAGATAAGGTTGATCGCTCTGCTCAATCGCTTTTCGCATAATAGAGAGCAGGTGCATATAGATCGTATCGGCTTCACTGCCCTCAATTGCAATCGCAATCGCAAAGGCTTCATCAAGTGAAATATCTCCATTATCGACCTTCCGCTCGTGTGCATCCAATGCATCCCTAATTTGTTGGACAGGAACATCTGACAACTCCGTTACGGGCGAATCAATTCCGAAGGCATCAACGCATAAAGAACGTCCGAAATCCACAAGGATATAGTGTTGCCACTCTTCAGTGCTCATCTGTTCCCAAAAGCGTGCGATTCTTTCATCAACGCTCCCCAAACGCAGCGAGAGAGACGCGTAGAGTTTCGCTTGTCGCAGTTCAATATCTTGACAAAGATTAAAAAGATCTCCTAATGTCAAATTTTCTTCCTTCCCAAAGTAGTAGGCACGCTCCGCCGTGCCATAACTAAAATAGCGAATACACGCTGTTGGGTTCTCCGTAAACCGCCGCTAAATATGCAGCGGCAAAGTAATCGCTGTCCCCGATTGCATACTCCGCGTGACCGCCTCCGTAAACTCCATGTACTTCACACCCGTGTCAAAATCAGTGTGTGTAATCACCTCTTTGCCACGGATAGCGTTCACGAATTCTTCCTCCACGCGCCAGCCGCCGGCCTCTGTATCCGGTATATCAATCTCACTCAGTTCAGTATCGTCTTTTTGTCCGCCGTAGAGTTTATTTCCTGAAAAGCGTAAAGTTCCATTGCTTCCGAAAATATAAACCTCCGGTGCCCCTGCTAATCCTGCCACAGTAGAGACCTGTATATGCAGCTGCGCGCCACATGCGAGGTCACCCACGACATCAATATGTTCTGGTATCCGTACGGAACGCATCACACCGTCAGCATCGGGACGCATTTTGACGAAGGTCTTACCCATCGCCATAATCTGTGTCGCTTCTCCGACCCAACGCATCAACGCTTCGTACCAGATCCCCATGCTCATGATGTTGAGTCCACTGAGATCGAAATCTTGCCTCCACTGGAGCGGTGATTCGCTGTCCAGAAATGCCCCGCCTGCGCGTGCTTCTATGGCAAGCACATCCCCGATATAGCCTTCCGCGATGAGCCGTTTTATCGTGTTATCTACTCGGAGTGTCATCGGCGAAGGGACAATCTGTGCGATGAGGTGTGTTTTTTGAAGCGATGCTATGCGCATGATATGTGCTTCTTTGGCGTTCATTGCCATCCGTGCCTCGCACATTACGTGCTTATCTGCCCGAAGTGTTGCTACGGTTGCCTGGCAGTGCATATAGGGCCATGTTCCGATGACAATCGCATTCGTATCAGGATCCGCGATTGCATCTTGCCAATTGCCGTAGGTTTTCGGGATACCGAACTCGTCAGCCACCCGTTGTGAAGATTCCTGACTCCGATTACAGACCCCAATAATCTCAACACCTTCGATCGCTTGCAGTCCCGGAATATGCCGTGATCTCGTATTCCCACCTGCACCGATAATACCGACTTTAACTGTTTGTTGTGCCACTTATTTGCTCCTTCCATTTTTTATGTCGCGTCATCTATCCTATCAAAAATTGGGAGAAATGTCAAGCGGTAATTTTTGGAACAGCTTGCTCAATGCGGTCGAATCTTTCAACGTTTTCAGGGTATCAACAAAAGATGCCTAAGTTCTAATAAATTAAC
>VXXH01000133.1 GCA_009835515.1 Candidatus Poribacteria bacterium | reverse complement strand
ACATTATGCAAAATACTATGTTAAGATGGTTCTATTAACAGACAGAGACCGAGAACTTTGGAAGTGTTTTTCAGATCTAATGGAGCTGGAAGCGGATATCTCCTATCCTTTTTTACTTGAAGTCTATGATGATTACAATCAAGGACTGCTCAAAAAAGTAGATTTCATAAGAATCCTTCGACTCGTAGAGAGTTACATTTTCCGACGCGCTGTATGTAATATATCAGCGTCTGTTATGAACAAGATGTTTGCTGAGTTAATGAACGAAGTAGATAAAAACAATTATCTTGAAAGCCTAAATAACGCTTTCTTAGGTATGGACACCAACAAACGTTATCCGACGGACACTGCATTTAAAGAAGCTTTTATTCACATGGACGTTTATAACTTTAAAAAACGGAACAGACGGGATTATCTGCTTCACAAACTGGAGAACTGTGAACGTGGTAAAGAACCTATCATCGATTTCTCTGGTTATACGATTGAACATATAATGCCGCAAAATCTCTCTGAAGCGTGGAAACAGGAATTAGGTGAAGATTTCCGACGAATACATCGAAGGTGGCTGCACAGAATTGGGAATCTTACCCTTACCCTTTACAATTCAGAGTATGGTAATCTTACCTTCAAAAAAAAACGGGATATGCCTAAAAAAGGATTAAGCTCGAGCCCGTTACACTTGAGTCAAAGTTTCGCAAGTACAGAACAATGGAACGAGGGCACTATCATCGCCAGAGCCGAAAAACTTGCCGAGAAAGCAGTCAAAATATGGATCTATCCCGCTAACTAAAACTGAGGACAGTTAGTGGGATTATCAAAGAACGTCAACTACTACTACCCGAATGAACTAACTTTATTAAAGGAACAGGTATATCCAAATGAGAAACAGACGAACTGATTTCCTCCAGATCGGAGAGCAGAAGGGGTACATCAAAATCCTCGACGGAGGAACAACAATTCACTATGTTGCCCCCGGTAAAAAATATAAATTCACCGACCCAGAGGAACAGGTACGAGCGAGATACTACGTTGAGTTGATTGAGCGGTATCAATACCCTGAAAACCGAATTGATCTGGAGGTAAACGTTCCGCGACGCACCCCATCTGATTTTGCAGACATTGTTATCTTCCAAGACGATGCCAAGGTAGACCCCTACATCATAATAGAGTGTAAAAAAGACGGTATCTCTGAACTCGAATTTGAACAGGCAATTGAACAGGCTTTTGGGAACTGCAACTCTTTGCTTGGACATTATACTGGTGTCATTGCTGGCAATACACGCCGTTTCTTTAATGCAAAAGACTTCGGATCAATGGAACGGGATCGGAATGTTATCGCAGATATACCGGTCGGTTATGGAAAGGTTCAGGAATGGCGGTATAAAAAAGATGACCCTGATTGGGATTTACAAGTCGTTGGAAAGGGAGAACTGACCCGTGTTCTTGGGAAATGTCACGATACACTTTGGCAAGGTGGGAAACTCGCCCCAACGGACGCTTTTGACGAACTCTCTAAAATTCTATTCATCAAAATTCGAGATGAAAAGAAGCCAAGAGATAAAGGGGATCCTTACGATTTTCAGATTAAAACTCGTGAAACTGCAAAATCGGTCGCCGATCGAATTAAAGTGTTGTACCAGGAGGCAAAAACACGCGATCCAGAAGTCTTCACTGAAGATGTTAAAGTTGATGACACCCCACTCTTTTCTGTCGTTAATCACCTGCAAGGCATAAATCTTAACCAAACCGATTTGGACGTGAAAGGCATTGCATTTGAACGTTTTTTAGGAAGCTATTTCAAAGGCGACATGGGACAATATTTCACGCCTCGCGAGTTAGTTGAGTTCATCATCAACATGGTTGAACCTAAACATGAAGAACGAATCCTTGATCCGGCGTGTGGTTCGGGCGGTTTTTTGTTGTATGTAATGGAGCACATCCAGAGAGAAGCTTCCCGATATTACGAGGAAGGAACGCCTGAACACCATAACCATTGGCACAATTTCGCGGAAAAGTACCTCTTTGGTATTGAAGTTAATGACGCAATCGCCCGAGTCGCCAAAATGAATATGATCCTCCATGATGATGGGCATAGTAACGTTATCGGTAATGACGCGCTCATCAATTTCGATAGGCTTTACGATCAAAACAGAGGGTTTCAAAAAGAGTCGTTTGATATAATTCTCACCAATCCGCCTTTCGGTGCGAATATCAAAAAGGAAGAGAAACCGTATCTTGACGATTACAAACTTGGAGAACGAAGAAATTCTCAAAAGACGGAGATTCTGTTTCTTGAACGATGTTTTGATTTTCTCAAGTGGGAAACCGGCAAACTCGCAATCGTCTTGCCCGATGGGATTTTAAACAACGCTTCTTTGCAATACGTCCGAGACTACATTGAACAGCATTACAGAATCCTTGCTGTTGTTTCACTGCCACAGATCGCTTTTAGGTATTATGAAGCAGGTGTAAAACCCTCCATCCTATTTCTCCAAAAGTATTCAGAGGAGGAATATAGCCTCTATCAAGCCAATATTCACCGGATTACTGGTGAAAATGAAGCGATTTATATGCCGCGAGTTGAAGAACTTGAAAACGAGCGAAAAAAGATGATTGATGAGCATGGCTGCCCAGCCCAAGTCGCGGTAACAGAACGCTATGAACCACAGTTTCGAGCGATACTCAATAACATTGAAGATCTCAACCGGAAACTCGACAGAAAGCCAACGCAAACTTTTTTACGTTGGCGCGAGCGTTTTGTTCGCGACACAAGCCTTGAAGCCCCACAAAAATTTGAACTTTACGACAGGAATACAGCAAATAACCAACTTAAAACGCATCACAGAGATCTTACTGCCTTCGCCAGGGAATACAAAGAACAGTACAAAGCTGCGTCAGATGCGGAGTGGGAAAGTCAAATCAAGGAGGAATACAAGGAAAAGATTCACGGTATTAAAGAGGCATTGGCAGATAAGAACGCTGAGGACATCCGTCAATGGGTTGAGGAGAACGCTAACCATCCAATCTTTATGGCAATGGCAGAACGCATCGGCTATGACGCTACAGGACGCAAAGATCCGATTAACGATCTCAACACCATCTGCGAGGAATATCAAAGGTTCAGTAGAGACCCGGATTTTTTCGGATAAGCCCTGATAGGGAAAACCAAATTTTCCTTACCTATCGGGGCGATATTCTTGAAATTGAAAGATTAGATCCGAGCCCTTATCAGTTATTAAG
>VXXH01000108.1 GCA_009835515.1 Candidatus Poribacteria bacterium | reverse complement strand
TCGGGCTGAAAGTACGCCGACAATGGCGGTTGTGCTGCGTTTGGCAACACTCACAAAAGCGTTTTCGATTGAACTTAGCAGTTCAACGTCCGTCGGCTGATCTTTTGTGAAGGCACACGAGGAGATGATAATACTTGCATTGATGAGGAAAATTAGCGGAATGAAACGGACATAGAGATTTTTTTTCATCAGATACCCCTTTTGGCACGGTCAGCCCTTTTTCCAGGCTTTCTTTAGTCTACCTCTGTGTAGTATATTCTAACATAATCTTTGCGAGGATGTCAAAGTATTTTTCGGATTATGCTATAGTCCGCGATATTTTCTTGAGGACATTACACGCGTTTCACGGTCTAAACTGCTGATGGTGGTGTTTGGACGACAGGGATGACGTACCTCCGAATCTTCACGCCATCTACTTCTTCTGTTTCTACCCGCGCTTCTGGATGCTGACGATGATCGAAGACGACATAATATCCCTCCACTGCCGCTTCTAACTTTATGAAGACATATCCGTCACCGCAAAATCGCTAACTTCTCCAGATACGTATACGTCTCCCCCTTTGAAACAACCGAAATATGACACACATAAACACCTGGGGATACTGCCAACCCATAAGATGTCTGCTGATTCCACCATGTGCGCCAGAGCTTTTGATTCAATCGGTCAGCGACACCCTCAATACGTTTTATTAGATTACCGTCCGAATCATAGATGAACACCCGCATTTCAGTCATGTCAGCATTTGCCTCAACGCGGAATTCAGTTAAGGTGTCTGAACGTACTGGGTTCGGAAAAACCACGACCTCCTTCCACGCAAACACTTGTGTCAAAAAAGTGGACTGTGCAACCGAGACCGCACCCAGTGGATACCGTGCTATCACCCGCAGATCATTCTTCCCCGGTTTCAACGGCACCATTGCTGTCCAAGTCTGTGTTTCGCGATCCAGCACCGCTTCTACTTGACTTGGGTAGACAATAACGTCGATTGGGAAATCTGAGCGAAACGTTCCTGTGATTTCTAATTCATCTGCTTTAGTCGTTGGTGGAAGTTCCAGCGTTACCTGCGGTATTTGCCGTATTGGATCAAACATGTCTGTGAGGAGGCTATCTATTGTAACAAGCACGAGTTGTGTCACTTTGCGCACTAACCGGAAGTTCACCTTATCGGCAGTATCAGCAGAGGTGTGATAGAAGGTGTTAGCATCATAGTTTTGCGAATCACGCCACGGTGTTGAGCTTTCAGTTAAAGTCACGGCGTTGTACCCACTATCCCAGAACGATTTGTGGGACGAAATGTCAACGAACTCGTCTTGGGTACGACGAATTTTCAGACCGATGTCGTACCATCTGTTTGCGATGATAAGTGCACGGCTTATCCATGACGAGTCATTATTGCCAACGACCTCAACAAGGTCGCTTTTCCAGTTGAAACCGAACATATCCAAGTTAAAAACGCAGACGATGCGCTCGCGGGTTTGGACAGTATCATCAGTATTGTTATTTGCTGCCACGGCAGACGCGTTTCGGACATAAAACCGACTGCCGAGGAAACCGAGTTCCTCACCGCCTAATGCGACAAATCTTAACTCGTGGTCGTATTCATAGCGACTTAAGAAATAGGCTATTTCTAACATCGCAGCGACACCCGTTCCATTATTGTTTGCCCCGGGTGCTGTAGTCGCTAACGGGTTCCAGTTCGGTTCACGTCCTGCTGCCGTGTCGTAATGCGCACATATAATAAAGATACGCTTGCTGGATGAATTGGCGCGCGCTGGTAGAACGGCAACGATGTTCTTAATCCCTCCAAAAACTTGTTCACTGACCCGTAGACGTGGGGAACGGTGAAACTGACTTTTAATATAACGGACTATATTCTCCGTTGCTTCGCGGTGGTGTGCGTTCCGTGTTCGGTGTGCGTGGAAGTTAGGTATAGGGACGACGTTTTCCTGCAGTGCGATTACCTGCGCTTCAAGTGCATCGGATTGCACGAACGTGAGGAGTTCATCGCCACGTTGCGAAAAGCTGCTATTTTCAGCCATAACGGATAATGGAATACATAGGAGAGAAAGCAGAACGATGTACTTTTTAATATCGTCTTGAATGGGGTGTCTTAATTGCCTTGACATACGTGCCAAAATTTTGTATCCTATTTAAGAGTTTCGTTCATTTTAACAGATTTCAGTCTGATTGTAAATAGAGTTAGTGTTCATTGTCCTGAAACTGATGTGTGAAGATTTTACGTGTGACAACGGAAGTGGACGAGAAAATGCCAGCAAATCTGCCTCCAACCTACTATAAACTTAAACACGAGCACGAAGCCGCCAAGACAGATGAGGAACGATTGCGCATCTTAGAGGAGATGTTGCGCATTATCCCAAAACACAAAGGCTCAGAAAAGGTGGTTTCGGATATTCGTCGTCGTATTGCTGCGCACAAAAGAGCACCTTCAGAGAAAGGGAGTAAGGGGTCTGGTAGAAAAAGTTATAGCGAACATATTCCGAAACAGGGCGCAGGTCAGATTGTCCTCTTGGGATCACCGAATACCGGTAAATCTCAGATACTTGCCAAGTTCACAAATGCTAAGCCAGAAGTGTCCGCGACACCTTATACAACGACCACGCCGTCAGTCGGGATGCTCCGTTATGAGAATATTCAATTTCAACTCATTGATACGCCATCTATCATGCAAGATTTCATTTCGCCGACAGTGCTAACACTCACCCGTAATGCGGATATTCCGCTACCAGTGGTAAGTCTCGCAAGCGACAATTTGTTAGACGATCTGGATACGGTGACGGCACTCCTCAACGAAGCAGACGTAGACAATGACGCTTCAGAAAATAGGCAGCTTATCGTTGCAAACCAGTTAGATGTCGTTGGCGCAGACGAGAGGTTGGAGATTCTTAAAGAATTCTATGGCGAGACGTTCCAGATTTATCCGATTTCTGCCGAAACAGGTGAGGGGAAAGATGTTTTATTGGAAGAACTCTATAGAGCATTAGACATCTTGCGGGTTTATCCGAAGGCACCCGGTAAAGCAGTAGAACGTGATGATCCAATCGTGCTTCCTATCGGTTCAACAGTTCTTGATGCCGCCGTCGGTTTACACAAAGATTTTCAGGCGTTCAAGTTCGCACGGATATGGGGACCGCAATGGCACGATGGACAATCTGTGAGTCGCAATGATGTCGTTTATGATGGAGATGTGGTCGAATTTCATTTGTAGTTGCGGAGGTAAACTATGTTAA
>VXXH01000635.1 GCA_009835515.1 Candidatus Poribacteria bacterium | reverse complement strand
AACGGTCCCGTGCATTCAGGGGTTTGAACTCAAAGCATCCACGAATGAAGAACTAAAATTGAAAGACATTCAGAGATACTACCTGTTGCCGCCGGGAACTTACACCGTAACGCTTACAATTGAACTGGAGGTTTACACAGAGCCTATAACCGAAGAACACCCCGAAATTCGAGAATTAAAGCAAGATATGGCGCGCATCCAGAACGACCCGAACCTTCAAGGTGCTGCAAAGCAAGATGCCCTCAGTTACTACCAAGAACAGATTAAGTTTATTCAAGAACGGCACAAGGACGCAGTAAAAGATATTTACCTACCCGTCAAATCGCTGCGCGGAAAGGCATCGCTTGTATCAAACAGTATTACTGTGACGGTGGAACCGGAAACAGAGCCACCTGCCGGGCAGACACAGAACGAGACACCATCAGGAATTAACAAATCTGATACTGTACCACGGAAGAAACCACTCGGGTTAGAGGACATCATCGCGCGGCCGGCATCCGAATGGGTTGCCCCTAAGTACAAGATCAGAATGGATCCCGAGTATCCACAGAGTGCCAAAGAGGCGGAAAAGGAAGGTACTGTTGTTTTACAGTTTACCATTGACGAGAACGGCACCCCAAAAGACATTGTAGCACTCACGAATTTCGGATTTGGACTTGAGGCGGCAGCAATTGAAGCATTGAAGAAAAGCACTTTTCATCCGGCAATGAAAGACGGTAAACCCATCAGCAATCAGGTGAAAATACCATACGAGTTTGCGATTGTGGGTGACAACGCACCATAACATGGAGTTCTTATGCAAACATTCAAAAACACAATCCTACTCTACCTATTGCTAACCTTTAGCATGACAGGGTGTGTCGCGGGTTTACAAACGCAATCTTCGCCAACGGATGTGACAACAGCCACTTCAGGGGTAATCCTCACGCTCTCAACACCGGAGGCAATTTATACATCTAAAGATACTATACCGATCGAACTCAGCATTCAGAACGGAAAATTTGACCTACTCGTGCCTTTTGTCAATGTTGGGACATCAGGAACCTTTGCACAGTTAAAGATTACAGATACCAACGGCAATATTGTCGAACCTAAACGCTCAACCCCTGTTCCGAGTTCTGCTGAAGTCTTTATTGAAAAGGATGGGAGATCCGTTCAGTGTATCCAAGGGTTGGAATTGAAAGCCGCAACAACGCAGGTTGTCCCCTTGGAGGATTTACAGAAATACTATCAATTGGAGAAAGGTGATTACACAATCACGCTCACAATGGAGTTGCCGGTTTACCGAGATTTTTTGAAAAAGAAACACCCAGAAGTTATAGAATTAGAAGCAGAGATTAAACGGATTGAGGATGTGACCGATGCACATGTCTCCGCCGCAGACAAGCGTTCCGCGGTTAACGATATCCAGCAGCAGATTGAGTTCCTTGAAAAGAAAGACAAGGACATTTATCTGCCTGTTGAGTCGCTGCTCGGTAAGGCTATGCTTACCTCCAACAGTATCACTCTAACAATAGAATGATCAGGATGCTGCAAACACTCCGACTTTACCTATTGCAAGGCATCATCTTTGGAGAACTCACCATGAAAACTATGAGACTTTATCTTCTATTCAGCACCAGCTTGGTATTGGTTTTCTCAAATCTGTTTAATATTGCGGCACAAGCCCCGAACCGCGCCAAAATTGTGTTTACCTCCACCCGAAATAGTAACGCTGAAATCTATGTGATGAACGCTGACGGAAGCCAACAAATAAGATTGACGCATCACCCTGGAGACGATTTCGATCCTACCTGGTCACCAACAGGGGAACACATCGCTTTTGTCTCAGAACGAGGACAGAACGGGGTTTTTGATATCTATCTCATGGATGCTAACGGAAAAAATATACGCCCCGCATTTGACGAGTTGGACTATAGGACCGCGCCCACTTGGTCGCCCGATGGCAAAAGAATTGCCTACCATACATACTCACCTATACCAGATTGGGCAGTATACTTCAACACAACAGAGGGCGGAACAGCGGAGCGTGTTTCCAAAGCAGGAATATACCCTGGCGGTTTTCCTGATTGGTCCCCTGATGGGACTGAGATCGCCTTCACCGGAGGCAGCCGGACAGAATGGCGCATTTGGATTATTAACCTACAAACCCACGAGAAAGAGATACTTCTTCCAAAGATTAAGGGAGGTAACATGCAGGACCCTGCTTGGTCTCCTGATGGAAAAAAACTTGCTTTTTATTGGTGGAAGCCAGACGAGCAAAAGTCTTATATCTACATCGTCAATCGCGATGGTAACAATCTTGAGAAGATAGTTGAAAATGCATCCAGAATGGTTGCATGGTCACCCGACGGGAAAGAACTCCTTTATCGAAAAACTGTTGGGGGTCAAAAACTGTTTTTTAAAATAAACTTAGACACTGGCACCGAAACCTTGCTCGCCCGCTTCGGTCAAACAATACGCCATGGACAGAATATAGGGTGGGACTGGTTTGATCCGAAAGCACTACCAGTTTCCCCCAAACCACAGCTGCTCACCACTGTTTGGGGTCAAATGAAAATTAAAGACTAAATGGAGTCTATTATGAAACGTCCATATTTCTACCTTTTGTGTAGCATTGTTTTCACTCTGCTTTGTTTCAGTGTTTGTCGTGTCCCGGCACAAGCCCCAACACGCCCTAAAATTGTGTTCGCATCCACCCGGAATGGTAATCACGGCAACGCTGAAATCTATGTGATGAATGCTGACGGCAGCCAACAGATACGATTGACGCACCACCCCAGAGACGATACCGATCCGACTTGGTCACCAAACGGCGAGCACATCGCTTTCGTCTCAGATCGAGACCATAAAGGGCTTCCCGATATCTATCTCATGGATGCCGATGGGAAAAATATACGCCGAGCCTTTGATGACTTGGAGTATAGAACCGCACCCGCTTGGTCACCCGATGGAACACAAATCGCCTATCGTACGTATTCACCCGTGCCGGACTGGGCAGTATACACCAAGACACTCGGTGGCGGTGAGGCAGAACGAATTGCCGAATCAGGAACCGGATTGAGCGGCTTTCCTGCTTGGTCACCCAACGGAACCGAGATCGCTTTCGTGAGTGGTAAATCGCCCGAATGGCATATTCGGATTATCAACCTAAAAACGCGTGAGGAGGATAGAATCCTTCCAAAGGTCCAAGGAGACAATATGCTCTATCCGGCTTGGTCCCCTGATGGGAAACAACTCGCCTTTTCTG
>VXXH01000795.1 GCA_009835515.1 Candidatus Poribacteria bacterium | reverse complement strand
TTACCGCTTTTTTGCGTCTGAATGTCCGATATTTTCTCAATTTGCGTAAGTCCTAGTTAACACAGATTGCAAACTTATTAGCGAGTAGGAAGGAAATAATCATAGCGATGCTTGCTGTAGAAGATCTTGATCCGCAAAGGCTGTAGCAGGTTCGCCATCGTAAATCACTGCACCATCGCGTAATAGGAGAATACGGTTGGCGTATTTTAAGGTGAGATCGGTGTCGTGCGTAGCAAAAATGAGAGTCTTGTTTTCTTGTTGGATCTCAGCGCAGAGCTCGTCCATCAACTGATAGAGGTGCCGTGCGTCTTGACCAGTGGTGGGTTCATCAAGTAGGAAAAGGTCAGGGTGTAGTGAAAAGGTAGCTGCAACAGCCGTTCGCTGGCGTTGCCCCCGAGATAGCGCATACGGTGCTTCTGAACCGAGATTTTGTAAGTCAAATCGTGTGAGTGTCCTGTCAACCCGTTCTGCAAGAGTCTTCGTAGGAAATTTGAGATTCTTCGGGCCGAAGGCTACCTCATCACGAACCGTCTCCGCCTGTAACAATAGATCTGGATCCTGAAAGACGATACCAACCTTGCCCGCCAACTGATGGAGTTTCACGCGATCGTATGATTTTCCATCAATAACTACTTCACCAGATGACGGACGTAGCAAACCCGCGATGAGGTGTATCAGTGTTGTTTTGCCTGACCCGTTTGCCCCCATGATAGCGAGTACTTCGCCACGCAGCACCTCGCAAGAGATGTCACAAACAGCATCTTTATCGGTGTTTGGGTAACGAAAATGGAGATGTTGGATGTTGAGAAGTGGATCTTGTCGCGTTGCATTGGAGGGATACTTAAGAGGCAAGGTAGTAGACTTTACCGCAGTGTTTTCTGCCTGGGGCACTTGTACCCCTAAACGTTGATAGGGGGTAGCATCTTGAAACGCCTCTGCTTTCGGCAAATCCAGACAGAGTTGCCCATCTTCCATCAGCCAGACATGATTGCACAACGGCGCAACTTCTCTGGTGCGATGGGTTGCCAAAACAACAGTTATACCCATCTTGTTGTTTAGGTAGTTGACGATATTGAGGATTTCCCGCGTTCCTTTAGGATCAAGATGACTGGTGGGTTCGTCAAGGAGTAGAACTTGCGGTCGCATTGCCCAAACAGCGGCAAGGGCAACCCGTTGTTTTTCACCGCCTGAAAGTGATGAAATCTGCCGGGATTCAAATCCGGGCAACCCTACCTGTTCCAAGGCGATAGTAATTCGTTCCTGAATCTCTTCGGACGGGAAACTGAGATTCTCAAGCCCGAAGGCAATTTCATCTTCAACCAGTGTGCAAAAGAGTTGATCATCCGGATTTTGGAAAAGGAGTGAGACCTGTTGACATGTGGTAGCGAGCGGTTGGGTGGCAATGTCTTGCCCGTTGAGATACACCGTCCCTGTGAGCGTGCCTGCCGATGCATGCGGAATTAAGCCGTTCAACGTGCGCAGCAGAGTAGATTTACCACACCCCGTTGGACCCGTCAATAAAACAAATGCGCCACGAGGGACGCGAGTCGTAATGCCGTGAAGTGTTGGAATCTCGCGACTCGGATAAGTAAAGCGGAGATTTTCTATTTCAATACATGCCATGGTCCCGCTAACTCAGTCCTTCAATTTGGACAGGGACAGAACCGAAGAGTTGCTCTAAATGTCGCGTGACGGATTCATGGAAAGCATCAAAGGTTTCTTGCGCATTCTGCTTGAAATCGTCGGTGTGATGCTTGAAAACTTTGTGGAGTTGTGCCTGCTGGGCATGGACACGGGCAAAGAGGCTATGGACGTATACTTGGAGTTCACCGAGCCGCTCAGTCTGTGCTTTTGCGAAAGTGCCAACTGCGTCTTTGAAAGCAGCGAATTCCGCCTCTAAGTACTCCTTGAACATCGACTGCTGAAAACCGGTGAGGGCGCCGTGTGCAGCATATTGAAAATCCTTATGGATTGCATTGTACTTTGTCTTAATGCGTGCAAAAAGTTGTCGCGAATAATTCTGGATCTCACTCGTCCGGCCGCCTTGAGCGTCCACAAACTGTGGGACCTTCTCTTTAAACGTATCCATTTCCTGATCCAAGAAGTTCCTGAAATCCTCAACAGCGAGGGTATAACGCGTTGTTTTCTCAAGGTGGTATCCCATAACAGCCAACCGGACAGCTTCAGGAAACATCTGACGATAGTTTTTGATGACTTTCGCCAAATAGCGTGCGTATTCCACCCCTTGTCTGGAAAAAATTTGCCGCTGAATGGAGCGGGCAAATGCTATTATTTCCTCTATGCGAATCGACCGGACGTTATTGTGGGTCTTAGGCATGTGCTCAAGCAACGTCAAACACCGAGCAAAATAGTTCTTCAAGGTCGGATCATAGAGCGTTGAAATAACCCGCCGATACTCTGAGATAAGCTCTGCACGCGGCATTTCGGGAACGAAATTGAGGCTCATGTCGGTATTATTCCCGCTCGATTCTACAAGCAACCGGTCTTCTTGTTTCAATCGATGCCAGAGATCCGTCTCTTTCAGGGCAGTGAGCAGCCCTGCCATCGCCATCGGGATGCCGGCTTCCTGAATAAAATTAATGTGTGAATCAAATTCCGTATCACCGTCAAGCCCGATGATAAATCCGCCAGTGACTTCTATCCCCCTGCTCTGTATTTTTCTGATAGCACGCATGAGGTAACTACCTGCTTCTTCTTCTTTGCTCGTGTTTTGTCCTTTGGAGGTGCCGAGCAGTGCCTCATCATTAGGGCTTTCAATACCGAGGAATACCATGTTAAACCCTGCCTCAGTCATTGCGTCAAGCATTTCAGGGATTTCAACGAGGTTTACGCTGGCTTCAGTGAAAAGCGAGAAGGGGAATTGCCGTTTTTCCTGCCATTCCTTGACAGCCGGGAGTAAGCGCATCGCGTCGCGTTTGTTACCGATGAAATTGTCATCAACGACAAACATCGCACCGTCCCAACCGAGTTTATAGAGCATCTCAAACTCGGAGAGCATCTGTTCATTGCTTTTGGTGCGTGGCACGCGTCCGAACAGTTTCGTAATGTCGCAAAATTCGCAATTAAAGGGACACCCACGCGAAAACTGAAGTGCCATTGAACCGTAAGAGTTAATATCAATAAGGTCTTAACGAGGCGTCGGTGTTTTCGTAATATCCGGTTTTCGAGTTTCTCTGTAGACCTCCTTCGCGGCACCACTCTCAAAATCGGTTAGGAAATCTTCAAAAAT
>VXXH01000717.1 GCA_009835515.1 Candidatus Poribacteria bacterium | reverse complement strand
TAGAAATCGCGATCACAATCCTCGTTTTTTTGAAATTGAAAATCGTTTTCTGACAAAGGTAAGGAAACGAACAGAGATTATTTGTGTTAAGGAATTGACTTGCTATATCCTATCCATTATGCTCCAATATGACCGTAGCCGGTCACCCCAATTTGATATTATCCGTTTCGGACTTGGATGCACCATCTCCTGCCGATGGAGTTTGGTTTCTTGGGCAAGGAGTTTATCTTGGCACATTTTGATGACTTCATCATAAGCCTCGTCCTCAGCCAGATTTTGCGTCTCCCCGGGATCATCGTGCCGATCAAACAGCTGCGCCAGTCCGAACTGCGCAGTATCTGGTCCGGGAGGCAAGAAATCCTCTGTTGTCTTCGGTTTATATTCCGTAACGTATTTATACTGTTCGGTGACAATCGCGCGTCCCCAGTAATTGCTCTCTATGTAGGCAGCATCGCGCCATGGGACCTCTTTCCCTTCAGCAAGCGGACGTACACTGGTTCCCTGTAACCTTTCTGATGTATCAATACCAGCATAATCACAAACGGTAGGGAATAGGTCTACACCGGAAACGAAATGCGTTTCGTCAAACCGGTCTTTCTCTATAGGGATCCCATCTCCCAAACACGCCACGATGAACGGGACTCGGACGCTCTCTTCGTAAAGCGTGAACTTCTGGAACATCTGGTGGCTGCCACACGCCTCACCGTGGTCAGCACTGAAGATAATGAGTGTCTCGTGGTGCAGAGATGTCTCACGTAGCAACGCCAGGACTCGACCAATCTCAGCATCGACCTTTTCAATGAACCGGTAATAGTTCCATCTCAGGTAACGCCACTGACGTTCATCCCAATCGCGGACGCCTTTAAGAATAGCGGCGTGGATAAGTGCGTCATCCACCCTTCGACAGACCTGATGCAGTACTGTCTCCCGCGTATCGTAGTCGAAGTTTTCCGGGAGTGGTGGCAAAGCCTCTTCCGAAACAATTCCCTGTTCCACCGGATTCGGGATATGTTTTTCCTCATGGTTGTGCAGATACTCGCAGACATCATGCGGATCAACATACCCAATCTGGAGATAAAAAGGTTCTGTGCCATCGTAGTTCGTCAAGAAATCAGCAACGGCGTGCGTGGATGCTGAATCGTAATACGCTGCACCGCCAGCACCGATATTGCGTCGTCCGTAATAGAGCGTCTGAAAACTTTCACGGACATTCCGACCCGGCACATGCCACTTGCCACAGTGGAAAGCTTTGTATCCACCTTCGCTGAGCACTTGACCAAGATCGGGGATTTCTGGATGCAGATGTCCACCGTTGAAAGGGATACCTGTTTCGGAGGTGTATAATCCCGTTGCCCAACTCGAACGCGCAGCGGCACACACTGGATCTGTACAATATGACCGACGAAAGGAGGTGCCATTCCTGTGAAGCGTATCAATATTAGGTGTCCGAAGATACGGGTTTCCATAAGCAGAGATCGCATCCCAGGCGTGCTGGTCGGTGTTGATAAAGAGAATATTAGGGCGTTTGCTCACGTATTCCCTCCTATCTTCTCTCTCAGCACCAACGTCTCGAAAAAGGTCGAAGCGATGGCAATGTTCCGGTCCGCATCAAGCCACCAATACGCAGGCAAAAGTCCAGCACCGTAAAGGTAATAACCGTCCAATGGAAAAGGAGTCTGTATCGACTCAAGGAAACCGAGCCTGCTTTTTACTCTAAGCTGCTCTAAGTCTTCAAGCAGTGCGAGTTCTATGACGTTGCCTGACGCTCGGATTGTCTTCGCAAGTGCGGGAATTACGTCGAAAAGTGCCCAATTGCACGTCAGTTTAGCAGATGTATCTACTGTGCCAGCAATGATTTCAGCACCATTAATGCGAAGCCGGACTTCTGAATCTACAGCAAGATAACCCTCACACATCAATTCGGAATATTCATCGTTGCCACTATTTCTGACATCAACACGCCAACTGTCCGCGAGCGGACGATAGTGTTCATCACTACAGCGGAATTGCATCCGTAGATTCTCGCCGCTTGTTGTATTCTCATATTGGACAGAATAGTTCCACAGACCGTCCTGCTTGTTTCGTTCAACGATAACTGTCCCGATGCTCAGCGTCTCCTTAGCATCTCCTCCGGCATAACCGCGCCAATAGTTCGGCAGAATATTATAGATATGCGTGATAGCCTGCCGTGTTCGCGTGTCCCGCGCATCGGTATCCTTGTAACACCCGTCAAGTGTTTGAATCAATTCCTGTTTAAATTGGGGGTTTTGCGCACCATAATTATAGTCAAACGACCAGTGATGCTGACTGTTATGATTCATGTGCGTATTCTGGGGGGTTTACCGGATGCGGCGTTGTGTGCATAACGCGTCGTTTCGGGCAAACGATAGCCTCGACAACATGCCAATACCCACACACGTGCTGAATCCAAGGAGATTCGGTGTCCTATAGATACATACACCACCCGAACGTTGGTTCGGGTGCGGACTGCAGCCCCGATTACCTCTTCTTTGTCTGTGAGGTAGGTGTAAGTACCTTGTTCTGAATCAGGTTCTTCGTATCGTCCCCAGAGTCGGGATTTTGCACAACCGATCGTCGGTTTATCCAAGATCAGGCCCAAGTGCGATGCGAGTCCGAATCGTCTCGGGTGTGCGATGCCCTGCCCGTCTACGATGACGAGATCGGGTTCTGTTTGCAATTCGGCAAACGCAGTTAGCAGTGGTGGGATTTCCCGAAAGGACAACAACCCCGGTATATAAGGAAAACGAACAGGGCTCTCTGTAACCACGCTATCTACCACCTGTAGTTCGGGAAAGCTGAGGACTACCACGGATGCGAGTGCGGTGTCCTTTTTCAACCCGATGTCTACCCCAGCAACGGTGTTGATTGTCCCAAACCGGTCTGTTTGAACCACCTGAGAGCGGAGTTCGTTTTGGAACTGCCGCGCTTCTTGAGGTGTAACATCCCACGAATGGAGGGCGCGATATTTCATAGCTGCCGCTGTTCGTTTTCGATGTAAACGTCATTTTGTGTTATAATATTTCAGGCTCCGAGACCCGGTGGCAACCCGCCGTCCAGATGCTCCATAACATTATAACACAAAAATCTTCAATTGTCAAGCCGTTTCAACGTAGTCTACACGTAGAAACGCCTACTTTTCCGGTGTCGTTTCTTTGACTTCAACGGCACCAGGTTTAGTGATATGCCGGATGCCCGCGAATAAAGCGGAAAGAATTAAGTTGCCGCCACCAATAC
>VXXH01000068.1 GCA_009835515.1 Candidatus Poribacteria bacterium | reverse complement strand
GTTTACGAATTCTTATTGCAAGAAATTAAGAACGGTTCCGCACTCTCCATTGAATCCGCATATTTCACCATATACGCCTTTGAAGCACTCCAAAAACCGCTGAACAAAATAGAAAGCCTCCGTTTCCTGTTCGGCGACCCAGATTTTATCAAAAACCTTGACCCGAACAGCACCGAGAAAAAAGCGTTTGAAATTACCGATACAGGCTTGGAGCTCAATAAGCAGCTCCAACAGAAACCGATCGCCAAAGCCTGCGCCGAATGGATAAAAGAGAAGGTCGAAATCCGCTCAACGCGAGAATCAAACCTTCTCCACGGGAAAATGTATCACATTACTAACAACGGCGTTGGAAAAGCGATTATGGGCAGCTCCAATTTCACCATGCACGGCTTAGGGCTGCGTAAACGGAGTAGCAATATTGAACTTAATCTGGAGGTGGATAGCGACCGGGACCGCCAAGACCTGAAAGCGTGGTTTGACGAAATCTGGGAGGACGATAAACTCGTTGAAGATGTTAAGGAAAAAGTGATTGCGAAGTTAGAACAGATCGGGCAGGATCACGCACCGGAACTCATCTATTACAAAACCCTCTACGAACTCTTCCGGGACGAGATCGAGACCCGAAAAACCAACGACCAAACCCTTGAAGATACACATCTGTATGATACTAAAGTCTGGGAAACGCTGTACGAATTTCAGAAAGAGGGCGTAAAAAGCGTAATTGCCCGCTTGTTACGCCACAACGGATGTATCTTGGCAGACAGTGTAGGGTTAGGAAAAACCTACACTGCATTAGCAGTGATAAAATTCTTTGAGTTACGAAACGAACGTGTCCTTGTGCTATGTCCGAAAAAACTGCATGGCAACTGGGCACTCTATCCCGTGTACAACTCGCAAGACACCAATCCCTTCCTTGATGATAAGTTCGGTTACACACTGCTATCGCATACCGACCTTTCCCGCTACACCGGCGAATCTAACAGTATTAATTTGGAAAATTTCAACTGGCGTAATTTCGACATGATCGTGATTGACGAGTCGCACAACTTCCGCAACGACACCAAACCCACCCGTGATGCCGATGGCAACTTCGTTCGCCACAGTCGCTACACGCGGCTTTTGGAGGAAGTTATCAAGGAAGGTACGAAAACGAAAGTGTTGATGCTGTCAGCGACACCCGTGAATACATCGCTCATAGACCTCCGCAACCAAATCTATCTTATGACCGAAAAGCGTGAGGATATCTTCAGAGATAGTCTGGGGATCAGTAATATTGGTTCACTGCTGCGCCAAGCGCAAAAAGAATTCAAGAAATGGGAAGAAGATAGCGGCGAGAACGGTCAAAGAGACAAAACGAAGCTGCTGGAGGCACTCGGTGCCGATTTTTTTCTACTGCTTGGTGGTGTCTCTATTGCTCGCTCCCGACGGCATATCAAAACTTTCTATGCCGATGAGATGACACGCATCGGCGAGTTTCCGACACCACAGAAACCCGAAAATTGCCATCCACCAACAGATTTAACGGGTGAACTCTCCTATAAGGCACTGGCAGACCGGATCGGTGAATTCGAGTTATCCATCTATAGACCTTCCAGCTACGTCATCGGTGAGGCAGCAAAACAGCGACTGGCAAACGAAAAACAGAGATTCCGTTTCAACCAAGCAGACCGTGAACGATTCCTTATCGGTATGATGCAGACCAATTTTCTGAAACGTCTGGAGAGTTCCGCTCACTCCCTCTCCGAAACACTTGAACGCACCATCGGCAAAATCGACGATATGTTGGAGAAGATTGATCGATACGAACAAAACCCGAATATGCAGAACGCACAGGCAGATGTCTTGCCCGACGACGATGAAGACGATGAAGAGTTTTTGATCAACCGCGCGCGCAACCCGTATCACCTCCGTGAATTGGATTGTACCCGCTGGAAGAATGACCTTATCAAGGACAAAGAGACCTTAACCGCTGCATGGGATAACGTCAAAGCTATCACACCGGAAAGGGACGGTAAACTCAAGGCAATCAAAGCACATATTCAGAAGAAGGTACAAAACCCGACCACCGACAAAGACGGAAAAATTAATCGCAAATTGCTGGTTTTCACAACCTTCAAAGATACGGCAGTCTATCTCTATGAAAAACTATCAGACCTTGCGGATGAATTAAAACTGAACATGGCAATGGTTTCCGGGGACCTGACACAAACCGCCTGTGGACAAAATAACTTCAACGTCATCTTAAACAATTTCGCACCAAAAGCACGGACTAATACGGACAGCGCATCTGACGAAATAGACTTACTCATTGCCACGGACTGCATCTCAGAAGGGCAAAACCTGCAGGATTGTGATACCGTGCTGAACTATGATATCCACTGGAACCCTGTCCGTATCATCCAACGCTTTGGTCGTATCGACCGAATCGGCAGCCGCAATGCTACAATAAAGATGATTAACTACTGGCCCACCGAAGATATGGAAGTCTATCTCCGTTTACAAAGTCGCGTCGCATCCCGTATGGCACTCGCCGACGCAGCCGCAAGCGGTGATGACGATCCGTTGAATGAATTCACCTATGAACAGGCACAGATGGAACTCAATTTTCGTGACGCGCAATTGGAGCAGCTTCGCCAAGATGTCCTGGACCTCGATGACCTCTCTGATGGTATCGTCATGAGCGACTTTACACTTGATTATTTCTTTGCGCAATTGCTAAAGTATCTCGAAAGAAAAAGAGATGAATTAGAAGCCACGCCGAAAGGCGCGTATGCCGTCACCTTCAACGAAAACAATCCCACAGAAACCGGTGTCATCTTCTTTCTCCGACAACGCAACATCACCACAGATAAGGTGAAAAAGACACCGAGTCCTGTCTATCCATATTACACAGTCTACATCCGCAAGAATGGCGACATCCGTTATGGCTGTGCAAACACCAAACAGGTGTTAGACCTGTTTGAAGCGTCCGCTATCGGCAAGGACGATGTGTTGTCAGAATTGTGCCTCCAATTCGATCAAGAAACCCAACACGGTGAGAACATGGAAGATTACAACAAGCTCCTGAACGCCGTCATTGCGCACGTCACACGGTCGCATCAAAAGACGCAGGCTAAAAATTTGGGCAGAAGCGGCACGCGCGGTTTCAAACTACCAGCCGCATCCGAAGCTCCCAGAGACTCCAGCGATTTTGAACTCGTTACATGGCTAATCATCACAACAAGGACTATTTAGTTTTAAAAATTCACCTTATATG
>VXXH01000443.1 GCA_009835515.1 Candidatus Poribacteria bacterium | reverse complement strand
AATATTAGGAGGAAAAAACAATGCAAAAACTTGACCGGATAACATTCAATCCACAAGTCATGGGTGGAAAGCCTTGTATCCGTGGGATGCGGGTCACTGTCGGAACACTCGTCGGTTTGGTTGCTAGCGGCAATTCCGTGGAGGACATCTTGAAAGCCTACCCTTATGTGGAAGAAGAGGACATCCGTCAAGCTCTTACCTATGCTGCCTGGCGCGTTGAAGAAATTGACTTGCCTTTAGATATCTATGAAAATACTGATTGATATGAACCTTTCAATTGAGTGGGTCAACATTTTTGAACAACACGGATGGCATGCGGTTCACTGGCAAGAGATTGGTGATCCGCGCGCATCAGACTACACCATTATGGATTGGGCACTAGCAAACAATTATGTTGTGTTTACACGTGATCTTAACTTTGGCATGTTTCTAGCAACTACCCGTGCTCAAGGTCCAAGTGTAATTCAAGTTCGTAGACCAAACACTCTTCCTCATAATTTTGAGGATTGGTTCGTCGAGATCCTTCATCAGCACGAAGCAGCCCTAGAAAGAGGCGCGCTGCTTACCGTGGATGGAGATCGAGCGAGAATGCGCCTTCTACCCTTCCCAGCAGGAGGTTTATAGCCTTCTCACATCCGACTGTGTCCCTCCTGCTGAAATCTTTCCAGCAACGCTGTCAGGCGTTCCACAATTTCTGGATATGTTTCCCATACGTTATTCGTTTCACCCGGATCGTCGTAGATATGATACAGTTGCCCCGGTGTCCCCGGTTTGGGACCGCCATCGCGAGGTGGGGGCCAACCACCGGAACCTTGTGTCCCCAAGATCAATTTCCAATCACCGTGCCGGATAGAGAAAACGCCTGTGCTGGAATGATGCACGATAGCTTCCCGCAATGGGCTTTCTATCTCTGCACCCAGTAAGGCAGGTAAGATGTTGCAACTGTCCTGTCCTGCGTCGTCTGGCACTTCTGTCCCGACAATCGCTGCGCAGGTCGCCATCAGATCGGTGAGGCAGGTTAACGTATCGGTTTCGGTGTTCGGGGCGACGACACCGGGCCAACGCGCAATCAAGGGTTCGCGATGACCTCCCTCCCAGATATGTGCCTTGTAACCACGCCAGTCGCCGCACGATTTATGATCGTAGAGATGATACGGCATTGGGCTGTTATCTCCCTGAATCCTGTCCCCGGGCAATGCCCCGTTATCACTCGTGACAAAGATGAGCGTCTCGTCGGTTTTGCCAGTGCGTTCTAACGCATCCATGACTTCACCCACCATCCAATCCACAAGCCATACCATATCACCACGGGGACCAGCACTACTCTGCCCGCGTGCGAAGCCTGGTACAACAGCCTCAGTGCAAGGTTCATGCGGTGCGGAGGGAGTCAAATAGAGGAAGAAAGGGGCATCCGCATCAGCCTGTCCTTCAATATATTCGACGGCTTTCTGGGCTATAATAGGATCCGCATCCTTATGCGCCCACCCTGGGGTCATCATACCGGGACGGCTTGTAAACTCTGGTACTTCATGATAGACGCTCGGAATTTCGACAAATGTGTCGTTCTCAATAAAACCGTAAGGCGGTTGGCAGGTCGGACATCCTGAATTCCCGTAAAAATAGTCAAACCCAATATCCACAGGCCCACCCGTGAGTGGTGCGGTGAAATCAATATGCTCTTCGAGTTCACGTCCCGCATTGGACCAAGGCAACGGCGCATTGAAATCGAAGTCGTATCCTTGCACCGTCGAAAAACCGAGTCCGAGATGCCACTTGCCGACGCAGGCGGTGTTATAACCCGCTTCTTTCAGTAATCCAGCGACTGTCAAGCGTTCGGGTTCAATAAGAGGCGGTTCGTACCCGTAAAGCACACCGTGCTTGAGACGACTCCGCCAGCAATATCGACCTGTTAAAACGCCGTAGCGTGTCGGTGTGCAGACAGCGGATGGCGAATGTGCGTCCGTAAAACGGATGCCCTCCTGCGCGAGTTTATCCATATTCGGAGTCGGAATCTTCGAGTCTGGGTTATAGCAGCCGACATCACCGTATCCCATATCGTCTGCCATGATAAAGACAATGTTTGGAGAAGTATGTGTGTCCATTATGGTAGCTCCTGAGTGGGGGATGGCGATAAAACATCGCGCCTATTGTAATTTCGCCTTTAATTCGGCGAGGTCTTTGTCAATGGATGCGCCTTCTGCGTAGTTTGAGAATTCACGATGCAATTTCACATCTTTGAACGCTACATCCACCTCAGAAGCCGCGCGTGCTAAGGCAGCAGCTTCAGTTACGTTCTGTTCCACTTGCCTAAGAATCTCAAAAGCTTTGCTATCTTGGAGTCCGGTCAACGCTTGATGCAGATGTTCGTGAGCATCAACATTTGTGTGCTGTGCGATGACCTGATCCCTTTTTCTTTCTGTCTCCTCGGTTTTTTGCTGCAGCGTTTCAAAAAGCGTTGTGAGATGCGCTACAACCCGTTTCTGTTCATTCCATTGGGCTTTATAGTTGCTTGCGAGTCGTCGGTATTCATTCCGTTGTGCCAAATCTTCCCGTGCGAGATCCTCTCGTCCGGCTTGAATAGCAATAGATGCTCGCTCCTCACACCGTGCTGCCTGTGCAATCGCTCCCTCGTGGGCGTTTTGAAACTGTTTTTCAATGCCAATGGAGGCATCAACCTTCTGTTTTGCTTCCGAAAACCGATCTGTGATTTCATGAATAACATCGCCTAATACCTTTTCCAGATCAGTTGTTGCGGCTCTATTTTTAACCGCAGGCTCAGTTTCATCTTCAGTCACAAATTCAACCTGTTTTGTGTCTAACTTAACAACAACGGTCTTGGCAAGCTTATCGCCCATCCGTTGTCTCTCTTTTCCCGTTGCGAATAGCCAGTCAAGGGGTTGGAATATGCCTACGAAACGACGAACGAAGGCATCTTTAAAGTTCGCGGGTGCGCCATCCTCCAAACGGATTGTCTGTAGCGATAAAAGTTTCTTGCCAAACCCGCCGCCCTTCTGAAATCCATCCATAAAAAACAGACCGAACCCCCACAGAATAAAACTTAGAGTCCCGATACTCACCGATGTCATGTTTGATGCGTCATGAAAACTTCTCAAACTATCAAAAATCTCAAATAGCACAAAACCGCTAAGAAGCAAAACGGCTTGGCAGAGACCCAAGAATCCTACGTCTGATAAAAACGCACCCAGCCGCGCCCATCGGGATGCTAATTTGAATTTTTTCCCCGCAACCTTAATAA
>VXXH01000773.1 GCA_009835515.1 Candidatus Poribacteria bacterium | reverse complement strand
CTTTAAATATTTCGTCCAAAAGATTGGCACGAATCTTGCTACTATATTTAGTGTAGATACTCGTTTTGCCTATAGAAATAGCGTCAAAGTATACGTCACCGCTGTGTTAGGCACTGATTACCGATGTGAAGTTCGCAAGCAGGTGTTTAAATTATGAACAACGCCATCCAATTTCTGAACAAATCTATCGTTTTATCCATCTGCCTTCACCTGATAGGTGTAGGAATTGCTTCGCTGTCCATTGTCGGAACGCCGGACAAGTATGGCGATGCGATCATTGCAGAGTTTGTCTCGTTCCCGAAGGCTCAAAAAACCTTGCACACGCCACGTCGGCTCAAGACTCCAGAACTAACGCAATCAGATATGCTGCGGTCACAGCCTCCGCGTATTGAGTCACTTATAGAGGTTGCTCACATCCGGCAAAATGAACTGCAATTCGTTGTTGATACACTCCGAGTTTCCGCTGTGCATCAGACGGCTCCGGTAGAAGTTGGAATAGAAGATGAGCACCTACTTCAGTACCGTTCACCTCCGCGTCTGGCAGCAGCCAATGTTTCACAACCAACACGCTTTACACCTAAACAGATGCAGCGCCCAGAGTGGACATCCACATCACTTGCTATTGCAAGCACACAAACTGCAGAACTCCCAATGGTCTCTGTGCTTCCAAACGAACCAACACAAAATGCCAAATTCTTCCGCAAAGTTGATCCGATATATCCCGAATCTGCCCGTCTTTCGCACAAACAGGGCCTCGTTGTCCTCGAAGCAACAATAGGTGTAGACGGCGTAGCGAGAGATATCAAAGTTGTCAAAGTCGTTGAAGTTAGCGGCTTAGGGTGTGAAGAAGCCGCTGTCGCGGCACTCAAAGCGTCCCAATTCGTGCCAGCGAAACAGGGCAAAGTCGTTGTCAGCCAACGCCTCCGTATTCCTTATCGTTTCCAATTTAAAAGCTAAACAATTCCCCATCTAACATAATTCCGATACTGGTGTTTGCTGTTAGCGTCAAGAGAAAAAAGGCTTGCGCTATCACGGCATTCCACGTATAATCTTTCTTACCAAACGCATAGGGTTGTCCAGACCCAGAGATTGCTTTTGCCATTAAATGAATAGATTGTCGTGATTCGGAATCCTTTCATAGCGAAATAAGGAGGGAAATAAACAATATGGATGTTCAACTGAATAATAAAGTAGCCGTGATTACGGGTGGATCCACGGGGATTGGTGCAGCGACAGCGATTGAATATGCGAAAGCAGGCGCGAAAGTTGTCTTCGGTGATATTAATGAGGAAGATGCTGAAAAAACGCTTAGCACAATCATTGAAAACGGTGGGACTGCGAAGTTCCAACGCACGGATGTCACAGCAGAAACTGAGGTGGCGGATTTGATGGCAACTGCTGATATGGCATTCGGTGGGATTGACACGTTAGTAACTTCAGCAGGTGTCCTGCGCGGCCCGAGCGTTCGCATTGATAACTTTGAAGCGGCGACTTTTGACTCGGTTATCGACGTGAACCTCAAAGGCACTTTTTTCGCGCTTAAACACGCGGTGCCGATAATGGGACGAGAGAACGGCGGTGTCATTCTGTGTATTGCATCAGGAGCAGGCGTGCGTGGTGGGAGTTCCTCGGTTGCTTATGCTTCCAGTAAGGGTGGGGTCAATGGACTTGTAATGACAGTAGAAGGTCAGGTTGCATCAATGGGCATCCGTATGCACACCATCTGTCCCGGCGGATTAGCAACACCCCTCAAATTAGGGCAAATTGCGGAATCAGCGAAGCGTGGTGGGCAAGATCCAGATGCGGCTGTGGCAAATGCCCGCAATTCACTCGGTGACCCGGCTGGTGTCGCTCGAGTACTTACCTTCCTCGCCTCCGATGCCGGTTCGTACACACGTGGACAGATTTTCACAAGATAATTTTTAACTATTGGGTTTTCGCTCCGATTTTTCCGTTGTCAAAATCGGGTTTTCGACGAATTTGAACGACACCGGTGGAGATTAGGGGTTCTAAGAATTTTCATCAATAGACACTAAGATGAAAAGATGTAATCAAAGTTCAGCCACAGACTTTTTGAATAACGATAGAAGAAAATAGGGAAAACTGCAGAAAAGAGTGCCCAGATACCTAAATTGGCAAAGAAAGGGATGGCGGTGAAGGTCTCAAGGAGGAAATAACTCGGAAAAGCAATGAGGACGGTCGCCCCATAGTTGAGGTACATCGCACCGATAAAATAGCCGGATTCCCGTTCAAACTTTAAATCACAAACTGGGCAATGGGTAAACATTTTGAAGTACGTTTGAAACAGAGCACCGTTCCCACACCGCGGGCATTTGAGGCGGAAACCGCATCGCAGGATCCTACTGAGGACTCCAAGGGTTAACTTCATTGCGTTAGTAGGTGTTACTATCCCAAAAAACCTTGAAGGTGCGGATGAGTATCTTGAAATCGTTCCAGAAAGATAGATTTTCAATGTACTCGAGATCAACAGAAATGCCGTCTCGGATTGTGCCTCGTCGGTGAGGGCTAAGCTGCCAGAGTCCGGTCATCCCTGGACGGACAAGGTGGCGTTGATTTTCCCACGGTTCATAATGTTTAGCGAGAAAAGGCATCTCTGGTCGCGGGCCTACGAGGCTCATTTCACCCTTCAGGACATTGAAAAGCTGCGGTAACTCGTCTAAACTCGTTTTACGGAGCCATTTGCCGATCGGTGTAATGCGTTCATCATCCGTCGCATCCGGTTTCGCTGAATAGGACGGTGTATCAACATGGAGGCTCCGAAACTTGTGCATGATAAACAGTTCGTTGTTTAATCCAATCCGCTTGTGAGAGAAAAAGACAGAACCGGATGAGGTGAGTTTAATAAGAAGGGCAATCAATCCCATCAGCGGGGCAAAAATAATGATAAGGAAAAATGCAGCGATCGCATCAAACAAATGTTTGCCACGCTTTGCGTAGAAAGAGGAGAGTCGTTCCACTAGAGTCCCTGTTTTTAGTATTTTTGGCGAAGCTTGCAAGCTAAAACTTGCTGTTAAACTTTCATCGCGATGCTGGCTCGTTTCGTCCGCATCTTTTCCTATCTGATTGATGCTTCTTGATAGGAATGGCATGGTTAATTCCTCTGATTGCAGTTTAATCTTAGGCGTAGGTTTATACGACTATATGTTGTTTTGACAAAATTTCCAGAGCGTTTATAATTAATAAACGTTATTAACTCTGCTGGAGTTTCTCAAAAACATCAAGATATTGCTGCGCTATGTT
>VXXH01000119.1 GCA_009835515.1 Candidatus Poribacteria bacterium | reverse complement strand
AAATTTTCTCCCTCTGCCGCCTGTAAACCCCTCATTATGCCCCCCCGATCTTCAACACTAAGGCCGCGGGCCGGGCCCGCCCCCCCCGGGGGGATTGGCTCGAACACCGGGGAAATCTCTTGGGCAAATAGAGACCAGTGCTGTGTTATCATCACAATGAGCATAAAACCTAAAAGGGCTTGTCTTTTATTCATTTTTTCTCACATATGCGTGCCAAGAAAGAGACATTCTATCTCAATCGCCAAAACATCTCCAAATAAAGTGTTTATATCACACAAAACACAAAAAAGCACCTCCTCCAGACATGACTATTATAGCAACTTATATACGCTGTGACAATCTTTTAATGGAAAGTCTCCACAGAAAAGGTGGACAAAGTGATACAGTTAAAGTATAATATCCCACCGGGTAATAGAATCTAAGGAAGATTGTACGGTAGAACTTGGTGGCACTATTAAGTATCCCTAATACGCCTGACGATATTACACCGCAATGGCTCACTGAAGCACTATGTTCAACTGGGACGCTCCAGAATGTTGTTGTAACATCACTTCGCATTGAACCAATTGCGGAGTTGACTTGTGCTGGACAGTTAGCACGTCTGCATCTCAATTTTAGTCAATCTCAATCGACACTGCCAGGCAGGCTGGTTGTCAAATTACACGCGCCAGACGAACCGCTGCGAGCGAAAACACGTCCATTTACGCCAGATAAGTGCGAAATTTTGTTTTATCAGCATCTTGCTGATGAGATACCTCTTCGCACTCCCCATTGTTATTATAGTGCTATGAATGCCGCCGATGGGAAGTATGTTCGGATTCTTGAAGACCTTACAAATTAACGCAGGTTGCCATCTTTGTAGCGTAGACTGTTAGTCTGTGCTTTTGCATCGGCAAACTAACAATTTACGCTGTGAGATGCCACGGATAATCAGCCTCGTTGCCTAAATCTTGTCCGTAGCAACTTGGGTTAATATAGGAAAACCATCAAAAGGAGGAAACATAATGTTTATTGCCACGAACAACACTATCTATGCCGTTGAAGATAACGGAAACGGCGAACCCACCCAAATCTATAACGGCACAGACCACCAAGAGCACGACGCGATGGTTTCATTGTCAAACGGCCAAGCCGTGGTGTCTGCCTTGTCAGATGGAACGCTACTATTTTTATCGGAAGATGGTGAAAAACGAATTCCAACAGGTATAGAGGATCCAATCGCTTCGTTGCTCATTGTTCGTGAGGATCCGTTGACACTGCTCATCGGAACGGATGAGGGTGCTTATGTCTATCGCCTCGTTGGAGAAGAAGGACCCGCTGAACGGGTCGTCGCGTTTGACGCATTAGAATGTCGGAAAGATTGGTACACGCCGTGGGGCGGTCCACCCGCCGTACGGACGCTTGCCAAAACCCAAGACGGTTTTTGTTACGCAGATATCCATGTCGGAAGCATCATGCGTTCCAACGATGAAGGGATTTCTTGGGAACCCGTCACGCCGGAACTTCATAAGGATGTCCATCAGGTCACTACGTGTCCTGCAGACGATAATCGAGTTTATGCTAACACCCAAAACGGTGTTTATATCAGTAGAGACCGAGGGAACTCGTGGGCAAATCGGATCGAGGGGTTGCCGCGTCGCTACGGCACCGCTATCGCTGTACATCCAGCAGACCCCGACCTAATGATCGCCACAGTCCAAAACGGACCGAGAGGGGGTGGAGCTTGGCTCTGTCGTTCGGAGAACGGCGGCACGACGTGGACGCAACTCAACGATCAACTCATAGAACCTACTGATCGGATTCACACAGGTTATATAGCGTTTACATCCCAAGGAACAGCCTGGGCAGTTATCGGAAAAACGCTTTACATCGGAAAGGATCACGCCACAGATTGGCGTCCGTTCTGGACACCACCCGAACACCAAGCATCGTCCGACGAGTATCCGATCCAATCTCTCGCTGTTTAATCTATCGTTTGAGTTGGTATTGAAGGGTACGTATGCTGTATCAAGTTTGAGAGTAAACTCGGTTCGTAGTAGGGCAATTTTGCGGCGTACACGCCCAAATGCGACGCGCATTATTGCCCGTTCTTGCCGTTGATTACAAATCCACCCTAAGATCCTAAAGTAGACAAAACTGTAGTTATGAATATATTAGGCATCGACTTTACTTTTTTTGCGGTGAGCGATATGCAGAAATCGCTCACCTTTTATCGGGACCTGCTTGGGATGCCACTGGCGTGTTTGGTGCATGAAGGCACATGGGCAGAATTTGAGATAAATCCGGGCACACTCGTATTAGGACAGGGTTACGATTTCACACATCCCAGTGGGGGGACGGTCGCGCTTGCTGTCGAGGACGTGAAGGCTGCCTTAGAAGAATTAGAACAAGCAGGAATTCACGCCCATTCGCCTCTCGGTGAATCCGCTGTCTGTTTCTGGGCGATTATTGAAGACCCTGATGGCAATCGTGTGATCCTCCATCAGCGAAAGGATGGAACAGTCGGTTGAGATGTCGGTCAGGAACAATATAGGAGAATCCGTTGATACAATACGCAAAGGAATTTCTGATACTACAAGTTAGATTCGCTCAGAAAATCGCCGAAGTCTCCAATCAAGCACTCGCAGATGTGCTCATCGACGACACAATATTGCGAACTTTGTTCAAGTTGCGAGTCTCCCATGACATTCCTAATCGGTTATGGAATGAATTTATCGAAGGTCTTTGCGCGTCTGATAATCCCGAAGATTGGACATACAACTTCTATCTTCAACGCATGGCTGTGGAACCAGACGCTTCTGATGAAAGGCGATTTTTTGGATGTTTCTCATACGTCTACCCATGGCGCGGCACGCAAAAACTTCGGCTCCACTTTGAAAATCGTGAGACCTCTGACCACGGGACATTGAGTAAGGAAAGAATGCCACTCCGAAAGTCGGAGTTATCAGCGATGTTTGAATACATCCAAGCCAGCCATCCCGATGTAGAAACAGTGCGCGGTGGTTCGTGGCTCTATAACATCCCAGCCTACCTAAGACTCTTTCCGCCGGACTATGTCAAAACAGCAAAACCGGTCGGTTATGAAACCACATTCTGGGCATTGTGGGGACAATTTGTTGCTCGCCACGGATCCGTTCGCCAACCCGCCGCTGCACAATTTTTGGCGTGTCTCAAAGCGCAGAAAACGGTTGAAGATTGTCTTCAATGTTTTCCGTACCAAGTGCTGCGCCCCGAATGTTCTATTCAGACATTCTACGATTT
>VXXH01000575.1 GCA_009835515.1 Candidatus Poribacteria bacterium | reverse complement strand
TGCTAACACTGGTAATTCTACCCACTTACGCGTCTGCCACGATTCCATGCCTTTATCCGCTAATTGTACACCTTTCGCGCCAGCAAGCAGCGTCCACGGGAACGGTTCATCGGCGACGAGATGTCGGAGGAACAACTCCCACTGCGCCCTAAATGCGTTCTCGTACGTCTCTTGCTCTGGGACTTTGAGCCAGCCGTCAAAGAATTTGATGGGTTGTTCGATGTCGGGGTTCCAGACAGGACGTGGTGTGCCAGAGAGCGGTTGAATCCAACAATCTCTCAAGCCAACAACAGCGGACCCGTTCAAGCCGTCTACTTGTATCGTTAGTAGATCGTCGCGGCGGACTCTGACTGCCCAAGATGAGTTAAAATGCGCGACGATCCCGTTCTCCAATTCAAATGTCGCATAGGCAGCGTCTTCAGCGGTGCAGCGATAGGGTTTGCCTTCTTCGTCCCAGCGTTGTGGGAGATGTGTGGCAGCGACACAAGAAACACCTTTAACTGCGCCGAAAAGGTTGTCAATGACGTATCGCCAATGGCTAAACATATCAAGAATAATGCCGCCGCCATCTTCGGTTCGGTAGTTCCACGAGGGACGTTGGGTCGGGATCGCGTCGCCTTGGAAGACCCAATAGCCGAACTCACCGCGGACAGCGATAATCTGTCCGAAAAAGTCAGCATCTATCAAGCGTTTGAGTTTCTGGATACCGGGTAACCAGAGCTTATCCTGAACGACTCCGTTTTTGAGTCCTGCCTTTGCCGCCTGTTCATAGAGACGATATGCATCCGCGGTGGTGGTCGCGGTCGGTTTTTCACAATAGATGTGTTTGCCTGCTGCGATTGCGGCTTCGACTGCATCGACACGGCGTGATGTAACCTGTGCATCAAAGTAAACGCTGTAAGCGTCATCGGCGAGGGCAGCGTCGAGGTCAGTGCTCCATTTCTCAACACCGGTGGTTTCGGAAAGCTTCTCCAGTTTCGCCGGGTTTCTACCGACGAGATACGGGTCGGGCATAATAACTTCACCGTCACCGATCGGGATGCAGCCCTCCTCTGCGATTGCCTATATGGAGCTGATGAGGTGTTGGTTGGTTCCCATCCTGCCGGTGACACCGTTCATGATGATACCGACGCGATGCGTTTTTTGAGTCTGATTGGTCATGTATCTCCTATTATTTTTCTGCTTGTCGTGGTGTGCCTTGATTTTCTGACAGCGGTGCTGTTGCAGCTTGTCCCCCCGTGGTAGCAATTTCAAGATTGAGGCTTTCCACTTCTAATGGTTCGATTGAAAGCCGGTATCCGAGGGCTTTAAGAATCGTTCCGAGTCTGTCAATGAGTGGTACATCGTCACTGGTGAGCGCGTCCGAAAGCACGTACGGCTTCATATCGGTTTGCTTTGCCAGTTCAGTAATCCCGCCTTGAGCTTCTACGACGGTTTCAAGCAAGAATAGCAATATGTCTGTATTCCCGTGAGTTTGGTAATCTTCAAGTGCCACTTGGAGGTGCCCAATCGCTTCATCACGATCGGTGAATATATCAATAAGGTACTCGCGGTACGTTCTCATTTTTCTCATAGGTACGTCTCCTTGTACGCCAACCAATAGGCTTTTGCACGTTCAATGTCGCGCGCCTGTGATAATTTATCGCCTCCACAGAGCAGAAGAACAACGGTGTTATCCACTTCACGAAAATAAACTCGATAACCTACCCCGAAGTGAAAACGCAACTCAAAGACCCCTTCACCCACAGATTTGTAATCTCCGAAATTGCCTAATTTAAGAGCTGCAAGTCGGGTACGAATGCGTCTTTGTGTTTTCTGATCTCGAATTGCGTTCAACCATTCCGAGAACGATAGATTTCTACTTCTCTCGGGTATGCGTTACGCATAGTTAATTGATTCTGCTTCCTGATTCTATGCCCGTTCTACGCGAAAGGGATAGATATGTCTAAGGTTTGTCAGTACATTGGGGGGCTGCGCCTTCTGGGAGTGGTGGTGCTTCGACACCGGCTTTCGGGAGTGTGCCAGCGAGTTCTTGTTTCCAATGCGCCACATCGCCCGCGGGTCCATAACAGTAGACCATGTGCATGGGTGTGTCGCCGGTGTTCGTTAGTTGATGGAAGACCCACGACGGAATAAAAACCGTCTGCCCCGCCGAGAGGGTTTGCCGCTCTTCACCGAGGCACATCTCGCCTTCGCCTTCAACGATGAAGTAGATCTCTTCCTGTTCGTGGTTGTGCCACGGTACCTGTCCACCGTTGGGTTCTAAAACGACGAATCCCATACAGAATTCATTTATCTGGATCGGAGACGCGCCGCCGACAAGGTTCTTAGTGCGTCTACGGGCAGGATAAGTGCGCCCTTCAATTTCATTTACATCTGCGATTAGCATATTATGTTGTCCTTTCCAATGCTGACGGCACAGGGACTGTGCCTGCTACCTTGCACTACTCAAAAAGCTCTGCCACCTGACAGGAGAATCCTTCAACGACATTCTCACCGGTGAGGGTGTCATTTCGCGTGAGGAGCGTGATGTCTGTCTCCGAACGATAGATTGTTACAGTTTTGGATCGCGGTTTAATTACCCATACCAATTGTGTGCTTGCCTCAAGGTAAGTAAAAGCTTTTTCCTCAACTCGGTTTAACACATCTGTTCGAGAAACGACTTCAACGGCGAGGTCCGGTGGTATAGGAGATGCTTTACTGAGGTCATCAGGTATCCGTGCACTTGCAAGAAATGCGATATCTGGTATCAATACCTGTCCACCAACCCGGAAACCTGTGTCTGGCATATAAACGCGTCCTAATTGATTTTTACGTACGTACGAGTTTAACAGCGAAATTAGGTTCATACTAATGTCGCCATGTTCCAGTGAGGTTGGTGGCACTGGTATTAATTCTCCTTTAATGTATTCATAACCCTCTAAATCGCTTTCAAGGAACTCCTCTAACGTCATCTTGATAGGTTTAAGAGGGAGCCCTTCTGGCGAGAGTAGGGCATCGGAGTTTCCGTCCGGAGGTAGTGCGCCAAATTCTTGTGCATTCATGTTTTCACCTCGTTAGGAAGTTAACAGTTAACAGGACTTAGTTTTCAGTTAAGACCTTGTGGCGGTTACCAATTCTACGACAACCACAAGAAACCTCTTGTAGTAGTTAACAGTTTTCAGTACGATTTTTTCTACGAAAAAATCTTTCAGTTTTCAGTACGGGTTTAGGATTATCCATAACCTCTTGTAACTTTTAACTGAATGCGCTGCGTTCTGT
>VXXH01000512.1 GCA_009835515.1 Candidatus Poribacteria bacterium | reverse complement strand
GGATTTGAGAGGATAAGTATCTGCCTATGTGAGTGCATAGATGCCGCGCCGGATTCTGACAATCTCACCTGTTTCCACAAGATGGGTGAGTTCGTTTTTAATGGAGCCCGGATTCCCGTCATTTGCGTCAAGGATCTCAGATGTTGTTTTCTCTCCATCCGAAAGTAGACTGAAAATCTGTACATGAAATGGGGTCCGCTCAATTTTACCGCCGCGTAATCTCATCAAGATACGGTTCGCTTGTGCCTTAGAAACACCAAGCAGATATTCAACACGTTTCCGGTTCCAAGAGGCATCCATATTCACGTATTCTGCCTCGTATTCCTCGCGTATCCGAATTGTGTTTGAAAGTTCATCCAACCCGCCAGCGATCTCAAAGTCTTCCCAATCGAATAATTGTGTCTCTGGGGCATCGGTGACAGCGGGTAGCGGCAAAGCCGTATTGAGAACCAGCGTTTTGCCTAATGCCTCATTGAATCCAGCGATACGGACGATCTGTGTCAGTGCGCCAATAGCGTTCTGTTCGTAGAGTTCTTGTATCCGTTCATCTTCAAATTGATAAGGATTCATTGTCAGGTTGTAATTTAACGGTTTCACTTGATTTCCAAACAGAATTTTCGCTTGTTCCCAGATGAATTTTGGGGGCCAATAAGGCGTGCCAACGATCCAGACAACATCAGCGGTCTTAAAGATAGATTGTAGAACATTGATGCGGTCGTAGTAAAGGTCAGTCGCTTCAAAAGTGGATTGCAAGGCCTCAGAGTGTGCTGGGGTGTCTTTGATAAGATCGTGGTAGCTGATAATCTTATCAAAAACATTTTTCAACATTAACCTCGTGCTTGTGCTTGAGATAACGATATGATTGCGATCTGGGTGTCGCTTCATTTCTTGATAGATACTGCGAAAAAAGCGACTCGCAATTTCAGAAAGGCTAAACACATCCCACTTAACCTCGTAGTTTGCGATTGCATAGGAGATATGCGGTGCGCTCCGTAGTTGAAAAACCTTATTCCGTGAAAGTGATGTTTCCTGCGATTCAACCTGTCTGACCGAAACAGTTTCTTCAGGAAACACTTTTTTAAAGCCATCTTCCGAGAACGCTGGTGATATGAACACAAGTTTTTGAATCTCTTGATGAATTTTTGGCGGTAACCAAAACCGCAAGGTCCCGTCATCGACAAACATCGGTGCATCCATATCGCGGGTGTAATACGCAAAAAATGTTTTCAACTGATGCCATAGCGTCCACTTCGAGTCGCGATACACATTTGGGAGTTTCTCTATGTTTTCTGAGGTCGATATATCCAAAATTTCAAGTTGGATCGCACTATCAGTATCTATTGCAACCCAGTTACCCTCTTTATCTCTACAATTTATCTGACACATCTGCTGAACAATGCTATTCTCTAACCCTTCGAACGCCTGAATAACCGTGCGAATTCGCTTCGCGATATCGCCATGTTGACTGTCTGTAATCCGAATAGCGTTCAGCACAGTTTTCGCGAATTGACCCAACGCTGCGCTGCTCCAATTAATGAGCCAGCCTTCAAGAATTTCGGTTGACAGATGATGCTCTGAAAAGAGTTTCGTGAGTTGGGATTCAGAATCGTTTATAATACAGATCCGATCAGGAACAATCAACGCATCAACAAGTGCCGCGTACCGCCGATCCAGAAAGAGGTTTGGAATATCAGATACGATGACCTGCTTTTCCTTGAGCGTCTCGAATTGAGAAAGATACCCGCGCGCCTGACACGCGTCATAAACCGGACAACTTGGACAGATACTCCTATTCAGATCACCGCCTTTCTGCGCTAAGGCATCACATCTCTTGGCATCTTCGCAGACGTTTCCCCGCGCGAAAGGATTCTGCATGCGTTCAGCAATAGGTATCCACTCCGTCTGTTCCGAGCGATAGTTTCTCGGTTTCCAACGTCCTACTGAAACACCTTGTTCTTCATAATACCGTTTTGCGTCTTCAGCATCGTGTGCGGTATTAGTGTTGATCCATATAGGTGCGGTATCAAGGAACGTGGCTTCGATTTCACGTTTCTTTTCAGTGCTCATTGAACCCGTGATAATCCCAAGAATGCGGGCTTCCCGTTCAGAGAGATTCCTCTCATCCTCCACTGCAGTGTGTTTTACTTTTCTAAGGAGCGGTCTGGGGCGTTTGATTCCAATCGGAGAAAGTTCACCGCGTTGTACTGCAAGGTGTCTTTCATTCACAACTTGTTCTGTTTCTAACGATTCTATGACATCGAAATCGTCGAAATCCTGTGTATCCACGAGTGCTTCATCTGTTAAGTCTAATTCCGATGCTGGGGCGGGTTCATGAAGCAGTTCTCGCAAAACATTGAGAAACGCAAAAAGCACATCTTTAGAAATGATGGGCGGGTCTAATAGGCTGCCTCTAAGGATCTCGTAGCGGGCATCCCAGCGTGTGTAGCCTTTATCCCCAATAATCTTAACGTAGATATCACGATCGCGGTGGTGGTCTATGTCAGGTAGATGCTTATGGATATACTCCTTTGCGTCCGTTGTGTTCGGATGGAGATAGTCTGGGACTCGACACGAAAACCGCAAGCCTCCACCTTTGAGTAAAGTGAGTAGTGGGTTCATAACAGCATTGACGAGTGCGTCCACACATGCAACAACGGCATCAGGTGCGTCTCGGATTGCTCTATAGGTAAACTCGATGTCGTGCCAGTTAGTCCCCTCGCGTGCGGATGGCGTTCCTGTATAGACCTGAATCCCCCACGACGAGAACCATCGCCTCGGTTCCCAGTTGAGTGTGCCTTGCCGTCTTAAAAGACGGCTGCCGCCACAATACGCTGGTCCCCGATCGAAGGGTGCCTGTCCAATCGGCATAAACGAAATATCTGCCTGTTCAAGGTCATGCAAAAGCAACGGATGCTGGCGCGCACAATAAACAATATAGTGGTAAGGGTACTCCCCGTGCAATGTAGGCGAGACAATCGTTTCGCGCTGCTGCAGGTCCTTTCGTCGTTGGTCATGGCACTGTTGGATAATATCTTTTGCGGATTCCATGTAGAGAAAGTCTCCATAGAAAACATAGGTTATCAGGTTTTATGAACCTTAAGGACGCCCTGGGAAAATCGTTAGAAATTGCGAACCTAACGCGGTTTGCGAGAAGGTGGAAGAAGAAAGGCCACGTTACCTTTCCACCGTTCAGGTTTGTTGCTCCAAATGGAGCAAGTGCCGTTGCACCATTAAAAATATGATACTATAAATGAGATAAATTATC
>VXXH01000489.1 GCA_009835515.1 Candidatus Poribacteria bacterium | reverse complement strand
CAATTAATGGAGGGTACTCAGATGAAAGAAGCACCAGAAAAACACCCAGATTTCGACCCTGAAACTTACACGGATCCTATTCTCGAAGAATGCTATCGAATCAAAGCAGAAATCAGTGCGAAATTCAAGAAACCGGGCGAATACTATAAGTATTTGAAAGCACTGGAGGAAGAGGATAAACGCAACGGTGTAAAATACGTCTCATACTACGATCCGTCCAAACACACGCCGCCAAAAAAGTCTGAAGACGATGACTAACCACGAGCGAGAACTTCGGTTTCCACTATTAACTTCGGAAATCGGATTTGAAAGTACCAGTATCTCATGCTAAAATATACAACAATAAAGTCGAGAGTCTATATTGAACCAACGGTTATTAGCCACTTAGTAGCGCGGCCCAGTAATGATGCCATATTAGCATCTTGGCAAAGAGCGAGCCGGCAGTTGTGGGAAGACTATACAGATAGATTTGAGTTCGTTATTTCACCAATAGTTCGCGCCGAAATCCAGCGAGGCGATCCAACCGCAGCACAACAACGTCTTGCAGTAGTATCCTCGCTAACGGTATTAGAAATTTCACCCGAGATGGATAATCTCGTGGAAAAACTGCTTGATTCCGGTGCAGTGCCACGAAATGCGAGACCCGATGCACAGCATATCGCCATCGCAACAGGACATGGTGTTGATTACTTGGTGTCATGGAACCATAAACATATTGTGAATAAAAACAAACGTGAATATATCAATCAAATTTGCCAAGCAGCAGGATTTCAACCCATAACCATCTGCACACCTATGGAACTGATGGAGGACATTCAGATGAAAGAAACACCAGAAAAACAACTGGAGTTCGACCCCGAAACTTACACGAACCCTATCCTTGAAGAATGTTATCGCATCAAAGCGGAGATCAGTGCCGAATTCAAGACCCAGGCGGAATTCTTTGCGTATTTGAAAGCACTGGAGGAAGAAGATAAACGCAACGGCATAAAATATGTCGCGTACGATCCATCTAAACACACACCGCCAGAAAAACCTGACGACGATAAGAAATAAAAATGGCACGTTCAAATATACCAGCAGAACTGAAACGGCATGTTCTTTGCGAAGCGGGACACCGTTGTGCTATCCATACTTGTAGAGAGATTTTGAGGTGGATATCCACCACATTGTGCCATGGTCAAAATGTAAAGAGCACAAGTATGAAAATCTTATAGCCTTGTGTCCCAATTGCCATAGATTAGCAGACAGAGGACGTATAGACCGAAAATCCTTAAAGATTTATAAAGCCAACCTTCGTTACGCACACGACAAATTTAGTCAATTAGAAGTTGACATCCTTTCTGATTTATACAAGGAACCAGAAAACGCGAGACTACAGTTCCCATCATTTATGATGATCTTGATTAATCGAATTCTGGATGCTGAATACGTGGAAGTAGAACTTCCAGAGAGCTCAGTACAAATATTGGGAATGGAGATGAAACCGGTTTACCTTTTCTTAACCCATAAAGGCCGGGAGTATATTGATTCTTTAGAGGTAGATCAGGAAAATTAAGGAGGGAACCGTATGAACAATCCTAAGAAAATATTGCTGTGCTTCACCATAGTGATGCTTGTTATGTTTGGTGGAGTGAACATAGTGCCTGCTCAGACTGCTGAACAGATTGCTGAAAAAGCGTTAGCTGCTACTGTGTATTTAGAGATGAAGGATCAAAACGGTGTAACCCTGGGATTTGGTAGCGGTTTCTTCGTGAAAGAAAATCTGATCGCCACTAACTATCACGTTATTGAAGGTGCTGCACAAGGCACGGCAAGATTGGTTGGTAAATATACAACCTACAATATTGAAGGTATCACAGCAACGGATAAGACAAACGACCTTACACTCCTAAAGGTGACTGCATACGGTATCAAACCGCTTCCACTTGGTGACAGCAACAACGCTAAAACCGGGGAAACAGTGTACGTGGCGGGCAGCCAAAGTGGTTTGGAAGGTACGTTTTCACGTGGCACTATTAGTATTGAATTTCAAGATGTTAAAAAATGGTTACAGATAATAGGCACCTCAATTTCTCCAAGAGGTAGTGGCGGTCCCTCGTTAAACAAAACAGGAAAGGTCATAGGGATATCCATCTCTACTCCTAGCGATAATTTAGGACTAGGTGCAGAGAATGGAGACTTTGCAATCCCTGTTAATAGCCTCAAGAGGTTACTTACTAACAGACCACGAGTAGCAAAACCTTTGTCACAGCGCAGGCAATCTATCTCAGCGGAAACTTACTATAGATGGGGCTATGCGAAGCATAAATTAGGTGACCATAAGAATGCAATTGAAAATTATGATATGGCCATTCAACTAAAGCCTGATTATGCCCTGGCATACTATAACCGAGGAGTGGCAAAGGAGATGCTGAGACAATATTTTGCCGCTACTGCTGATTATAATACAGCAAATAACCTTGAACCTAATGCTGCTATGCTCCGCAACAGTATGGGAGGGTTCGCTGCTGCTTTAGGTAATTATAAGGGAGCAATTGCACATTATGACATGGCTATCCGACTTAAACCTAGTTATGCCGAGGCATATTATAATCGAGGAAAGGCAAAATTTAACTTGGAAAAATATTTTCCTGCCATCACTGATTTTGACCTGGCAGTTCGGTTAAAAACTGATTATGCCTCGGCATATAACAATCGCGGATTGGCGAAGTCCAGACTTGGACAACATGCTGTTGCCATCGCTGATTTTAACACTGCCATTCACCTACAACCTGATTATGCCTCGGCATATAACAATAGGGGTTTCGCGAAGTACAACTTAAGACAATACGCCTCCGCAATAACTGACTATGACAAAGCCATTCAACTAACTCCACTTAATGCTCTTGCATACTGCAATCGGGGAAGTGCAAAAACGGAATTAGGACAACACTTTGAGGCTATCTCTGATTTTGATATGTTTATCCGACTAAGACCTGATAGTGCATACGGTTACAACCTACGAGGAACTGTGAAAGGCGGCAAATTAGGACAACACGCTGCTGCTATCGCTGATTTTGACAAAGCTATTGAAATCAAATCCGATGATGCATATACATACTCTGCTCGGGGATTTGCCAAACTGCAGCTGGGGCGCATTTGGGAAGCGAAGCAGGATTTCCAAACGGCGTTGAGACTTGCAGAACAGACCGGTAATGCACGTCTTAAAGTTGATATTGAGCAAACGCTCCGCAATATCAACTAAACCACTATTATAAAAGCTATTC
>VXXH01000261.1 GCA_009835515.1 Candidatus Poribacteria bacterium | reverse complement strand
CGGCGGAACTCTACCCTGACTCGGATGGACAACCTATGGCAGTTAGTGACCTTCACAGACGTATTCTTACGCGAACTTTGGGAGTCCTTGACACCCACTTTGCAGAGAGACCGGAAGTCTACGTCTCTGGTGATATACTTATGTATTATGTAGAGGGAGATCCGCGTAAATCGGTTGCACCAGACGTGCTGGTCACTTTCGGAATGGGTAAGAAAAACCGACGGACGTATCTCGTCTGGGAAGAGGGAAAGGTCCCTGATTTCGTCATGGAGTTCTCCAGCAAAGGCACCTATCGCAACGACTTGGGAAGCAAGATGCAACTCTACGCTTCACTCGGAATCCAAGACTATTTCTTATATGATGCCGAAGGTGTATATTTATCATCGCCTATAATGGGTTTTACCTTGGTTAGTGGTGTGTATACGCCGATCTTGGAAAGCCCAAATCGATGTTTGCACTCCACTGCTCTCAATTTAGACTTCTCTGTTGGCGAAGTCGGTTTAGGTATTTATGATCCGGTTGAAGGTGAATGGCTTCAAACGCCAGCCGAATCAGCGTTAGCCCGTGCTGATAGAGAGGCTACACGCGCTGATCGAGAAGCCACGCGTGCTGAGCTACAAACGATACGCGCAGACATGGCTGAATCACGCGCTGACGAAGAAACCGCACGCGCAGACATGGCTGAAACACGTGCTGACGAAGAAGCCACCGCACGCCAGAGAGCCGAGGCAGAACTCGCCGAACTCCGAGAAGAACTCGAACGTTTGAAAGCACGAACTTAATTTCAATTTTTGCTTTGCCAAGTCCGGCAGCTTAACAATGAAAACGCTGCTCTCCATCTTTCTCGATCACCAGCGCAGCACCGAGCAAAGCAGTCCCCTAAGACGGGCAATCATGAAGGAGTAACACTATTATGGCAAGACCTGTAACACTCTTTACAGGCCAATGGGCAGATTTAACACTCGAAGAATTAGCAGAAAAAGCAAGCAGTTGGGGCTACGATGGCTTGGAACTCGCCTGTTGGGGCGACCACTTTGAAGTCGATAAAGCACTCGCAGACGATAGCTATTGTCAAGGCAGACACGACCTACTCGCGAAATACGGACTAAAGGTCTGGTCCATCAGCAATCACCTCGTTGGACAAGCCGTCTGTGATAATATTGATAGCCGACATCAGGGTATTTTGTCTGAAGACATCTGGGGCGATGGCGATCCCGCAGGCGTTCAAGAACGCGCCGCTGAAGAGATGAAAAACACCGCACGCGCCGCCGCGAAACTCGGTGTAAATGTTGTTAACGGGTTCACTGGCAGTTCTATATGGCATCTCCTCTACTCTTTTCCGCCGACCGCACCAGAGCAGATTGATGCCGGTTTTGAAGATTTCGCCAATCGCTGGAACCCAATTTTCGATGTCTTTGACGAAGTTGGCGTTAAGTTCGGACTCGAAGTCCATCCCACTGAAATTGCCTTCGACATCGTCACTGCCGAGCGCGCAATCGAAGCGGTCAACGGCAGAGAGGCATTCGGGTTCAACTATGATCCAAGTCACCTCGGTTACCAAGGCGTTGACTACGTCGCCTTCCTTGAACGGTTGAGCGACCGGATTTATCACGTCCACATGAAGGATGTCTGGTGGGCAGATACACCGCGGTTAGCCGGTGTATTCGGTGGACACCTGAACTTCGGCGATGCCCGAAGAAACTGGGATTTCCGATCCATCGGTCGCGGTAACATTAACTTTGAAGAGATTATCCGAGCACTGAACAACATGGGATATGACGGCCCGCTTTCCATTGAATGGGAAGACAGCGGTATGGATCGAGAACACGGTGCCAGCGAATCTTGTGGCGCGGTCAAGGGCTACGATTTTGAACCCTCCGCTGTGGCGTTTGATGCCGCATTTGAGGAATAAGTCGCTCAGATATTGTTTCGGCGGGACCTCGTGCCCGCCGAGCGTACAGGGATAGACTCATGGCGAAAGGCACGGTTTACGGTTCCGAATCTCGGACCTTTTACGATCAACGCACTGGCACCCAAATCCGACAGGTCACGACCGCGTCTGCACATCATCATCACCCGTTCTTTATCATACCGGCGTATGATGACGCGATGCAGCGACTGGTTTTTGTCTCTAACCGAACCGGCACACCGCAAATATTCGCTGAAGAACGGGCTACCGGTGAACTTCGCCAATTGACAGACAGATCTGACCTCGCAGAATCGGAATGGTCTGTGCATCCATCACATAATGGAAAGGCTGTCTTTTTTACCGCTGGTACAAGTGGATGGCGACTTGACTTAGAGACGCTGGAGGAACGAGAACTCGTTAACTTCACGGCCACAGCAATGAAAGACGAAGGCATGGTCGCCTCCGCAATGGGGACAACCGCACTCAGCCACGACGATAAGTGGTGGGCAATCCGATTTAAAATCGGTAAAGAATCCGCACTCGCTATCGTAGATACAGACACCGGCGAGCACGACATCATCCTGCGACGCGACAGTATCGCACACCTTCAATTCTGTCCTGATGATGCTAATTTGCTCTATTACGCAGGGCCTCTCACCGACCGTGTGTGGGTCATTCATCGTGATGGCAGTGGGAATCGTCGTCTCTACGCACGGAATGTCGAAAAAAATGAGTGGATTACACACGAAACATGGATTCCGGGAACGCGAGAACTCGCTTTTGTCGATTGGCCCCGAGGGGTCAGGTGTATCAATGTTGACACAGGAGCTGAACGACAGGTGACGACCTTCAACGCTTGGCACGCTATTAGCAATCCCACTGGCACACGTATGGTCGCGGATACGAACTTCCCTGACATCGGTATCCAGATTTTCGATGTGCTTGATGGGCTCGGCGAACCGCAGACCTTATGTTACCCAGGGGCTTCGTCTCTCGGTGAACATTGGAACGGACCCTTCCCTTATGCAAACGGTCCTGTTCAGGTGTATGCACCGCAACATACACATCCGCATCCATCTTTCAGCCCAGACGGACAACATGTCGTATTCACATCCGATCGAAGCGGGTATGCCCAAATTTATGAGGCAACTATCAATAACACATAAATAGGACTTTGGAAACCTTGATAGCAAAGAAACATTATTAAAATGAAAACTCTCTTTTACCGAAAACTGAAAACCGATAACTGATAACTCACAAAAAGGAGAAAAAAATGCCAGTCGTCGTACCGCGCCTCATTGTTGAAATATTCCAACATACAAACTTCCGAGGTAGAATGGGTTATGTTGTGGAACCCGTTCCATTT
>VXXH01000360.1 GCA_009835515.1 Candidatus Poribacteria bacterium | reverse complement strand
AGTTTGGACATTACTGTGTTGTTTACTACTCGTATCCACTTTTGCTGTGGGATGCGGCAGTGATGAAGACGATGAACAAAGCGAGGCACAGGTTGAAGCTTTTGAAGCGGGCACAATGCTCAACGATTTTGCGAATACTGTCGTGTTAGCCACATACACTGAACTGGATAAAAAGGCAGGTGAGTTGTTAGCAGCCGTCAAAACGCTGGAGGCTGACACCTCACAAGCGAACCTTGAAAAAGCGCAACAAGCGTGGAAAGCGACCCGAAAACCTTGGGAGCAGAGCGAATCGTTCCTGTTCGGTCCTGTTGACACACAAGGGCTTGATCCGGCGTTAGATAGCTGGCCCGTTGATCACGTTAATCTACAAGCTGTTTTAGATAGCGACGATGCCTTAACGGTGGATTTTGTCAGTGGATTGGAAGATACGCAGAAAGGTTTTCACACAATTGAATTTCTGCTGTTCCGCGATGGCGACCAACGTAAAGCATCGGATATAACTGAGCGTGAACTGGTGTACCTCGTTTCGACGACAGAGAATCTTAAAGAGAGCACCTCTCAACTACGGTTGGCATGGGCACCAGACGGCGAAAATTTCAGTAGCATCGTCGCACAAGCGGGGGTGGGCAGTGCTGTCTATCCATCGCAGAGTGCCGCCGTGCAAGAGATGGTCAACGGTATGATTACCATCGCCGATGAGGTCGCGAACGGCAAAATCTCTGACCCTTACAACGAATCCGACACAACGCTTGTTGAATCTCAGTTTAGTTTCAACTCTATCTCGGATTTTCAAGACAATATCCGGGGCATCCAGAACGTCTATATGGGGAAATATGTGACGGATGGACAAGGACTCAACGAATTCGTAAACAGCAAGGATGCGGATTTAGACGCACGCTTCCAGCAAGAAGTGCAAGCAGCAATTGACGCTATCGGTGCGATTCCAGATCCCTTCCGGGATTCGATTACTGCGAACCGCGGGGCTGTCCAAAGCGCAATTGACGCTGTCAGCAAAGTACAACAGACGCTCGAACAAGATATACTCCCGCTCGTTCAATCGAGTGAGTTCAATTAATAGTAGTAGGCACGCTCCGTCGTGCCGTAAACTCTTAATTCATGTAAACACGAAAAGGCTATTTCGTTTTCATAGGGAACAGCCATCTGTGCTGTTCCCTCACGACACATTCATAGCCTTATTGTGATGTGAATAGCGAAAGAGATGAAACATTTTTACAGTTTACGCTACCTAATCCTCTTGGTGACAATCCTACTGACCGCATGCGACTCTCAGTCCCCCGTGGCTGTAGAGTCAATACCGGTATTTTCGACAAGCGAACTTTCCGGTGGAGAGACGACTGTCTTTGATGCGTCAAGCCACGCTTTCTCAATCCCGGCTCCCAATCTTTCTGCCTCGGCTCTTGAAAAGCATCTTGAAGGCGATGTCGAATTTGAAGCCGTTTTTGTGACAGCACCCGCGGTCGTAAACCCGGGGCTCGGACCGATCTACAACAACGTTTCCTGTATCAACTGCCATTCCCGTGATGGGCGCGGACGGCCACCGAGTGCTGACGAAGGGCTTGTGTCACTCCTCTTCAGACTTAGCCTCCCCAAGACAGAAGACGCGATGGACGGGAAACCACCTATTCCGGTGCCGGGGTTCGGCACACAACTCAACAACCGCTCGATTGTCAACGCAAGGCCAGAAGGTAAAGTCAAAATTGATTATACCGAGCAGACGCTGACGACAGAAGACGGCACGCGTGTGCATCTGCGTTATCCAAACTATACATTTACGGAAACTTACCAACCGCTGCCAGAGGAGGTAGAAGTATCGCCACGCGTCGCACCAGTTGTTTTTGGACTCGGTTTGTTGGAAGCGATTCCTGAAAGTGCTATCCTCGCTTATGCCGATGAAGCAGATGTTGATGGAGATGGTATCTCAGGCAAACCCAATTATGTCTGGGATGTGGTAGAACAGCGTTACGCACTCGGTCGTTTCGGATGGAAAGCAAACCAGCCGACGCTACTCCAGCAGGTCGCAGCGGCGTATCACGACGATATGGGGATAACTACGTCCCTGTTCATGACAGAAAACTCAGCAGGACAACCGCAGCTCACTGAACACAGTGAAATGCCAGAAGTTAGCGACGAGATTTTAGACGTGGTGACCTTCTACGTCCAAACCTTGGCGGTGCCTGCGCGACGCAATGTGGACGATCCGCAAGTTAAGCAGGGTGAGCAACTTTTTGCTGAAGCACAGTGTGCCAGTTGTCATCTGCCGACGTTAAGAACCAGCGTTTTAGCCGGAGTTCCTTCGGTCAGCAACCAGACAATCCATCCCTACACAGATCTCTTACTGCACGACATGGGACCTGGGTTAGCGGATAATCGTCCCGATTTTCACGCCAGTGGTACCGAGTGGCGAACACCACCACTCTGGGGGATCGGATTGGTGAGAAGGGTTAACGGTCATACCAATTTTCTCCACGACGGTAGGGCGCGAGACCTCATGGAAGCGATCCTCTGGCACGGTGGCGAAGCAGAGGCATCACGGCAAGCCGTTGAACGGATGTCAAAAACAGAGCGCGATGCACTCATCGCATTTCTGAAATCGCTGTAGAAACGATAATTGCCATTCCCAATTTTTCAATAAGGAGAAAATTTATGATAACTGTTGCCAACCGAATCTTTGTAGCACCTGAGTACCATGACCAATTTGAGGAACGGTTCCGAAACCGTGCCCGTCTTGTCGATGGTATGCCAGGATTTATCTCTAACCAAGTCTTACGACCCGTCAATGACGGTGATCCGTATGTTGTTTTCACTCTCTGGGAATCACGAACGGATTTTGAAAATTGGGTGGAATCTGAGGAATTCCGTAAAGGGCATGCCCAATCCGGTACGTTGCCGGAAGAAGCGTTCACACAATCAAACAAACTCGAACTTCACGAGGTGTTTCTTGATTCCACTCAACCGGATCTGAAAGAAGAACCGCGGGGTGGCCCCTTCAGAGTTCATTAACACGCATATTTTCTTCGAGCATATCCATCAAATTTTGTTTGCCGGTGAGTTGTGTTAAAATGACTGATCTCATCAAAACAGACTGAAATAAAGAACAGCGGGCAACAACGCCCGTTGTTCTTTTAAGTGGGATGTGTGAAGATACCAGTACCTGCACCGAAAAGGAAAATTACTGTTTCTCGAAAATAATCTTTTTGGTATCAGAAACCCTCAGGATAAGTGTATCTTCCTGTCTTGTGATAGTTGATTTGTTGATAGG
>VXXH01000229.1:1845-3284 GCA_009835515.1 Candidatus Poribacteria bacterium | reverse complement strand
AAATCGCACTACTACGAACCGCCCGTTTGTAGTAGGGCAATTCATTGCCCGTTTATTGCCGAAATATTTTCTTAAACTTCATGCAACCACACCGGATACTCGGCAGAAACCTTGCATACGTCAGAAAACCTCTTGAGTTTCTCCATTCAATCAAAACCCTCTAATCTCAAATAGGAGAACAGAAATGATTAAACCCATTATCGCTGTCTGCTCGGTTTTTGCGGTTTACGCCATATTGACCAGTTACAACGGCGTGCCGATTGACCACGATCACGCCCTCGTGTTCATCATCGCACACGATGAGAGTGTCAACGATGCAAACAATTATGCCGGTATCACACAGAAAAAGTGGGAGATATGGCGCAGTAAACAGGGCGATATCCGCCACCTACCGAGATATGTCCGCGAACTTGCGGGTGACCCCAAACTCAATCCGCTCAAAGACCCAAAAGTCGATATTACCATTATTAAGCGTTATTATTATGACACGCTCCAAAGAAGGTGGCACGCCTGGGACATCCATCCCGCGCTCCAACTGATTTATGCCGATTTCGCTACGCTGGTGGGCAGAGAAGCCGTAAAGGAAGTCCAGAAACTCGTCGGTGTTGCAGCGGACGGTCAATGGGGGATGGGCACCGCGGATGCGGTTAGAGCGTTCAATGCCGATTTTGAAGCGAAACGTTCTCAGAACTCAGACTATGCATGGGAGGTATTCCTCCAATTTGATGCCCAAAAACGCGCCGTTTTCCAATCGCTGGCAAAAAAGAACCCAGAGAAATACGCCGACCACCTCCAGAAGTGGCTCAAACGCTCGGATGCCTTGAAAACCTATATGCAGCCGGTTTTGACAGGTAAGAAATGATGGAAAACGTCATGGTAAGAAGTTATCTAAGGCGAAGTTTCCATTCAGTCAAAATAGGCGCGATGAATTGGAACACCGCTTCCATCGGTAATTTCAAAACTGGACTAACCTACTACTTGGATAGGAGACTTGCGTAATGAAAGCGACGTGCTTGTTCCTTATTATCTTATTTTGCGCTCTTTACCTATTACTACCGAATGTCCCTGCTCAAGATTATATAAAATGGAGTTTACCTGATGGAGCGACAATGCGTCTCGGCAAAGGTAGCATAGGAAATATCGCTTTCTCACCGAATGGCACCCGGCTTGCGGTTGGCAGTGCGATCGGGATTTGGATCTATGATGTGCGTCCCGGCAAAGCAAAAGAACTTGACTTTATTGCTGGTCATACTCAGTCAATCCTATCTATAGCATATTCTCCAGATGCCAGCACAATCGCGGCGAGTAGCAGCAACGATGGAACAGTGAACCTGTGGAATGCCGTCACGGGGGAACGCCAAACGACGCTTCAAGGACATACGAATGCTATCTATTCTCTCGCGTATTCTCCTGATGGCAAAACGCTTGCGACTGGCAGT
>VXXH01000229.1:0-1745 GCA_009835515.1 Candidatus Poribacteria bacterium | reverse complement strand
CCTGATGGCAAAACGCTTGCGACTGGCAGTAATGACAAAACAGTACGGTTGTGGGACGCGATGACTGGGCAACGTAAAAAAACACTGAGACGGCCCACAGATGGGTTCCGTGCTGTCGTGTATTCCCCTGATGGCAAAACGCTCGCTACTGGAAATTGGGACGGTACGGCGCGGTTGTGGAGCGCATACTCTGGACGGCACAAAGCTGCACTGAGAGGACACACGGCTGTTGTCCATTCCGTCGTATATTCCCCTGATGGCAAAATGATCGCTACCGCAAGTGCAGACGACACAGTCCGGTTATGGAACGCAAAAACAGGAAAACACATTGCGACGTTCTCAGGGCATACGCGGTCAATATCCGCCATAGCGTATTCACCGGACGGTGGAACTATTGCCAGCGGTGGTTTCACTGCAGGCAGAGGGACATCACAACTCTGGGACGCACGCACAGGCGCGCACAAAACCACGCTTTCGGAGCATGTGCGTGATGTCTTTGCTGTGGCATATTCTCCGGATGGCAAAATAATTGCTACGGGTGGTAGAGATGGAAAGTTGCGATTATCGAACGCACAAACTTGGGAACACGTTACCACACTCACAGGACATACGAGCTTTATCTATGCTGTTGCATTTTCTCCGATTGCGCGCACGCTTGCAACCGCCAGCCGGGACAAGACAGCGCGCCTGTGGGACGCACAATCTGGAAAACACATCACTACACTCACTGGGCATACCAGTTCAGTCCTGTCTATAGCGTATGCCCCGGATGGGACGACCCTCGCAACTGCGAGTGTCGACGCAACAGTTCGGTTGTGGGACCCACAAACAGGCAAACACATTGCGACTTTCCCTAAATTTCAAGGTTTGGTCCTGTCGATAGCCTATTCGCCGGATGCAGAAACGCTCGCTACTGGCATTTCCAGTGCCAACAACCACGCAGTGTGGTTATGGGACGTGAGCACCGGAAAGCACATCGCTACATTCTCAGGGCATGCAAGTGTTATCCGTTCCATAGCATATTCTCATGATGGCACCAAAATAGCGACTGGCAGTGAGGACAAAACAGTGCGATTGTGGGACGCAAAAACAGGAACACACCTTGCCACATTCTCAGGACATACAGAAGGTGTTACTTCTGTAGCATTCTCCCCCGATAGAAACATGCTCGCCAGTAGCAGCGACGATGGCACGATTCTTCTGTGGAAAATACGTTAGTTGTCTCGCTACTTTCCTCTTTATTTTTTGAACATCCTCTCGTGAAATTCATCAACAATCTTAACATATCAGAACTTATGAAAACGCCTTGCTGGCAAGTTAAAGTATGGGATTTGACAGGATGGCGTTAAAAAATGTTTTTCTGAATTATGCCACCTTTTTGCCCTACTCCGCGTCACTATATATTGAGACGACAGCGATCAAGGTATCCTTCTTAACTGCGTCCCTAAATCATGCACCTTTTGTCACATAACTCGCGTCTTTATATACAAGCGAAGAAAAATACGCTTTCTGGGTTTTTTGGTAAAAAACGAAGATTTTACATTAATCCTATGAGAAAATTGGATTGACACTGAGGAATCGTTCGATGTTTTTAGTGCTACTGAGGCGTGAGATTCTCGCGCATCTGATAACATTTCGTTTTGCAATTACGGTGATCGTCTGCCTGCTGCTCGTTGTCATAACCACGCTCATCAGAATTGACGACTACGAGCAACGGTTGGCGGGTTACAATACCGCCAGAAATG
>VXXH01000446.1 GCA_009835515.1 Candidatus Poribacteria bacterium | reverse complement strand
GAATAATGTTAAGTAGGACTTATGCCCTTTGTCAAAATATTACTCGTAAGAGGAAACTCCGATTCCCGATTCTTAACTCTCACTGCGAGGCAAACTGACAACCGATAACTAATAACTAATCAAATGAAAACACTATTCATTGATGACCATAATGTTGAAGAAATTGACAATCTTGCCCGGAAACTGCATCCACTGCAAAAGTTTGAAAAGAACGCTATGCTTCGACCGGAGCATCGCTGGGAAAACTGCGGTATCATGATGTGGACAACTCCCGCATGGGTACCGGATGAAGCAGTTTTCAAAGTGCTTTACTACGCCAGTGCAGAATCAGATGATCCAGAAGTTAAGCTTGATGTAACCGGTGCACCGATTGGCGGGCGGAGTTTTATCTGCTATGCAACCTCGGAAGACGGTATAAACTGGGAGAAACCCGCGTTGGGTCTTCAGGATTATGATGCCCTCACATGGCGAGGCACCGCAATTGGCACGGATAACAACATCCTACCGACAGGCGTACCGCTGGCACCGATCTACGACCCCCACGATCCTGATGATCAACGCCGCTACAAAGGCATGGGATGGGGAAAAGGCGGTGGACTGACACCAGCAGTCTCCCCGGACTGCCTTCACTGGACATATCTTGATGTACCACCTGTCCCAAGTTCGGACGAGGCTCACTTCGGTTATGACGAGAAGAGCGGTCTATTTATCGCGACCGTCAAGCACGCCGGACCCGATGGCAGGTCGCCTTACGGACGCAGCTTCTGTTTGAGTACCAGTGAAGACTTTGAGAACTGGAGCGGGATAGAACTAATTTTCCACGCTGATCAGATTGATCAGGAAAACGGGGAAGAACGGATACGCAAATTCATTGAGGATCCCGATTATCTTACCCCGATATACAACCGACCTGAAGAATGGCGCACCGACGTTTATAATTTCCCCGTATTTCGTTACGAGGATTTATATCTGGGGCTACCTGTAATGCACCACTGGACAGGGAAGCACCCACCGCTCTACGAAAATGTGGACAGTCGCAAATCAGTGGAACTATCTTCAAGTCGAGATTTACGGCAGTGGGAACGGGTCGGGAACCGCACGCCGTTTATTGAACTGTCACCCGTAGGCGACGGCAGTGCTTACGATACAGGACAGATCTCGGTCGTCAACGGACCGATCAGACGTAACAATGAGTTGTGGTTCTACTATCTCGGCGTTCGGCACCGCAGCCAACCGCTGACAGATATAATGAACAGAAAATACCTGAACAACTTTGCCATGTCGCTCGCAAAACTTCGCGTTGACGGTTTTGTGTCGCTCAAGGGTGGCATCGAATGGGGTTCGGTGTTGACGAAACCTATAGTTGTGGAAGGTAGCGAACTGCGCGTGAATGTGGATTCTTGGCGTGGTCGGGTTAAGGTGGAGGTGCTTAATGCCGATAATGGTCAACCCTTTCCGGGCTACACCTTCGACGAAAGTATCGCGGCGATGGTGGATAGCATTGACGAACCGGTACGCTGGAAGGCGAAACCTGACCTTGCTGAACTCCGCGGTAAGACCGTGCGCCTTCGCTTTTCTATACTCGAGGCAGAAATTTACGCCTTCTGGTTCACTGACTGATTTGCAAGGAACAACAAAACTATGAACACAGCCATCGAAAAAACAGAAGCACTTATTCACAGTAGACGCGTGCTTGACGGGATATACGAAGACGATCCATATCGACCGCGCTATCACTTCACGCCGCCATTTGGCTGGATGAACGATATCAACGGTTCCATCTTTTGGAAGGGACGCTACCATATCTTCTATCAACACAATCCTGAGGGTGGCTATTGGAAGTGGATGCAGTGGGGACACGCGTCGAGTGTTGATCTGGTGCATTGGGTGCATCACCCGATCGCTCTAACGCCCGATCTTGACGGACCCGACCGTAACGGCTGCTTTAGCGGCGGTGCCCTCGTGAATCTGGAAGATGTCCCAACGTTCATTTACCATGGGGTCCCTGACGGAACGTGTATCGCAACGAGTGATGATGACTTGCTCATTACATGGGACAAGCATCCAGCCAATCCGGTGATTCCAGTCCCCAAACCCGGTGAGGAAGGGCATGGTGAATATATTGTATTTGACCCGTGTGCTTGGGTGGAAGGCGATACCTATTACGCGCTCATCGGGAACACAATACCGGGACAGAGTGGAGATGGAACGGCTCTGTTTAAGTCGTCTAACCTTGTAGACTGGGAATTTGTACGCTCCTTTTATGAATCGCGGCGCAAGTGGACAGACTTAGAGGAGGACTGTGCGGTCCCCGATTTCTATCCGTTGGGCGATAAGCACATGTTGCTGTTTTGTAGCCACTGGCAAGGCACACAGTATTATCTCGGTAGATTTGAAAACGAGCGGTATTATGTCGAAAATTATGGACGGATGAGTTGGGAGGGCGGATTACTCGGTGGACCGCGCTCGCTGTTGGACGCACAAGGTCGCCGTATCTTTTTCGATTGGATTCGCGAAATTCGCGGGAGCGAACAGGAGCGTGCTTCTGGGTGGTCAGGGGTTATGACAGTGCCACGAATTCTTTCCCCCGCAACCGATGGTAGTTTGCAGATTGAGCCGGTGCCGGAGTTGGAATGCCTACGGATGAATCCAAAGGTACGTGAAAATATTACCTTAGACGCTGATGCAAATATGAACTTAGAAGAGATTCAAGGAAACTGCCTTGAATTGGCTGTTGAAATTGAGCCTGACGCTGCAATCGAAGTCGGCATTGAAGTACTCTGCTCACCAGATCAGGCTGAACGCACCGGAATTCTGTACGTCCCAGCGGAAGGCACGTTGAAAATCGACATCAGTCGTTCTACCTTAAACGAAGCCATCCAATATCCGCGCTACCGGAGCGGGGGTGGTAATGAGAGGTTGCCAGAATCGGAGCGGTTTGTCGATGCAGAGCGTGCTCCATTCGCGCTGAAAGACAACGAAACACTCCAGCTCCGCATCTATGTCGATAAATCTGTGGTTGAAGTGTTTGCAAACGATAGGCAGTGTATTACACAGCGGGTCTATCCGACGCGAGCCGATAGCACCGGTGTGAGATTAGTGAGCCGTGGTGGACAAGCACATTTCCGATCCGTTCAGGCGTGGGAGATGGCACCCGCATTTTGAGGAGAGATTTTAGAAACATTTAGTTCTCTATATTTTCGGTTATTTGTTCAATGTCCCTCCTCTGTAGGAGCGAGCTGTGCTCGCGACTTTCAATTAAGGAGGTTGACTTTTACATCTAAAT
>VXXH01000689.1 GCA_009835515.1 Candidatus Poribacteria bacterium | reverse complement strand
GCATTGTTGATTTTGCGTTACAGACTTGCTGACTCCGACCTATCTTTTGGCGAGTTAGAATCCGAACGCTGTCCAAAACCTATGTTAACGTGGACACAACCGAACGAATGGAGGTTAATGTTTCTATCATGGAAAAGCCATTGTCTATTCTATTTTTGTTGGTGCTTACCGCCTTACCTGCCCTTGCCCAAACCGGTGATGTTCAAGGAACGGTCTATAAGCAAGGCACGGGAAAACCCTTTGCAGATGCTGATGTCCATATTACCGAAACACAACAAACCGAAAAAACCGATGAAAACGGTATCTTTCAATTCACAGAACTCCCTGAAGGTACCTATACTTTTGTTGTTACCCACCCGCTTGAATCCACTTCCACAAAAATATCTGTTTCTATTAGTAGCGGGGATACCACCGAAATCAAAATATACTTAGGCGAGGCAGTAAAGTTAGAAACAATTGTTGTAGAAGGGAAACGTCTCCCGCCGACGATCAGTCGCAAGGACATCCGCGGCAGCGAACTCCTACGAATTCCAGGTGCCGCCAATGACGCGCTTAAAGGGTTGACGACGCTCCCCAGTATTGGCATTCCAAACGATTTCTTTGGGGTCCTCTATATCCGTGGAAGTGAACCCGGGTCTAATCTCTACTACCTTGACCGAACGCCGCTCGGTTATCCATTTCATTGGGGTGGTTTACTGTCAACTATCAGTTCGGAAACCATTGAGACGATTGTCATCTATCCAGGCGGGTATGGAGCCCAATTCGGATTAGATTCGCAAGCTGTGCTTGACATCCACGCCCGCGACAGCATCGAAGAACGGTTTGATGGAAAATTTAACCTCAATATTTTCTATTCTGAAGGGTTGCTTGAAGGAAAAATCGGAGAGAAGGGATATGTTTCAGCCTCAGGACGGCGAAGTTACATCGATCTCATCGCTGGACGGATTGATGAAAGCCAGACGGCGGAGACACAACTGTTTCCCTATTTCTCGGATTATCAACTCAAATTCGTCTATCCACTCACTGAAAACCACAACCTCACACTTAATGCATTCGCCGCGACTGACCATTTTCATCTTGAGACAGAGGAACAGGAAGAAGCTGATGAAATGGAAATAGACGATCCTTTTGAGGCCTCTGCCTTTTTCAAAAATGGATTTAACGGGCAGGGCATCCATCTGCATTCAGAATTCACCGAAAACCTCACATCCAATCTATCACTGACCCGTTCACTCAATTTTCTTGATATAGATTTAGATACGGTTTTCTCGGAGACTATCGTTGAAGATGAACAGGGTGAGATAATCGCTAAATCCAAAGATTCTATTCAGTATAACTTAAAGGTTAACGTCCCCGTCTATACCCTCCGCGAAGATGTGTCCTACAGACTAACACCTAAGCTCCAACTTGAACCGGGGTTTCTCCTCGCGTTCAGTCCCGCGAATAGTACTGAACATTCCAGTATCCCGTCATTTAAAGAAGAAGTGCCGGATGAAGAGACACTGAAGGAATTAACGCAGACGGATCCCACCAAAATAAGGTTTGACGATGATGGAACCCCGAGGATACGCACAATTGAAACCAGAGACTACGCATTTGGACACGATTTACAACGTGCTGAAGGCTATCTACAAACACGATATGATCCGCTACCTGCGCTTTCAGTCGCACTTGGTGTCCGGGTCGATTACTTGGATGTGATAGAGCAGCTTTCCGTTCAACCCCGTGGGAGTATAAGCATCAAACTTCCGATCGGTTCTAATCTCCGGTTTGCTTACGGACACTACGAACAGAGTCCACAACTGTCCGAGCTGCTATCAGAGAATGGGAATCCAGCGTTGAAATCCAGCCTCGCACGCCATTATATCATGGAAGTAGAACATGAACTCTCCTCTCAAACAGTGTTTGAGTTTGCGACCTATTACAAGGACGCACAAAAACTGGTAACCGAAGATAATGTTTCAAATTTCCGCAATCAAGGGACTGGATATGTTGGTGGGGTAGAGGCGTTCCTACGGCATCGAATTCCAGATAAGTTCTTTGGCTGGATTTCGTATGCTTACACGCACGCTGAACGCCGCGAGAACCCAACTGTCGCTTATCAACCCTATCTATTTGATAACACACACATCGTTAGCGTTGTGGCGAACTATAACTTTAGCCCAGGTTTTGAGATCGGCGCGAAGTGGCAGTACCTAAGCGGCACCGCCGAAGCCCCTATCAGTTCTATCGTTCTCATCCAAGACCCAGTAACGCGCGGGTTGAACCCACTCTTCGCAGATTTTAGCCGTTTCTTAGGTGCTAAATTGACACCCTACCACAAGTTAGATTTGCGGATAAGTCGCAAATGGAATTTCATGGGCATGAAGATCGGTGGATTCATTGAAGTTCTGAATGTATACAATCGCAAAAATACCATCGAGTTTATCCAGAATGCAGGAACATTTGAAGTACAAGGCGAGGAAGTCACAATTGAAGAACACGAGGTCGGAACAGCCAGGCAACTTCCGTTGCTGCCGTATTTTGGTTTGACGCTTGAATTTTGATTAGGACTTACGCAAGGCACAATGAATCTTATGTCAACCGAAAATTCAATTAAACGTTGAATTATTGTATTAGTACGCCAAGCGGAGGTCTAAGCGACTGAATGAAGTTACGATTTGTCATAGTTTTGTTTGTGTTTATTGTTCCAGTATCTGTTTTAGCCCAAACAGGCGATATTGAAGGAACGGTCTATCGGCAAAGCACCGGGGAACTGCTTGCAGGAGCGGATGTCCGCATTACCGAAACGGGGCAAACCCAAAAAACCGAGAAAAATGGTGTCTTTCGATTTACTGAACTTCCCGAAGGCACCTATACTTTTGTTGTTACGCATCCACTTGAAACCACACCTACCTCAATCTCGGTTGCGATCAGCAGCGGGGATACCACCGAAATCAAAATCTACTTAGGCGAGGCAGTTAAATTAGAAACAATTGTTGTAGAAGGGAAACGTCTCCCGCCGACGATCAGTCGCACAGACATCCGCGGCAGCGAACTGCTACGAATTCCCGGTGCTGCCAATGACGCACTCAAGGGACTGACGACGCTTCCGAGCATAGGTATTCCAAACGATTATTTTGGCGTTCTGTATATCCGTGGGAGCGAACCGGGTTCTAATCTCTATTATCTTGACAGGACACCACTCGGTTATCCGTTCCATTGGGGTGGGTTGCTTTCGACAATCAGCTCAGAAACTATTGAGAGAATTGACATCTACGCGGGTGGATACGGTGCGGAATTCGGATTAGA
>VXXH01000153.1 GCA_009835515.1 Candidatus Poribacteria bacterium | reverse complement strand
CGATATATCTTCTATCCGATAATAGTAGACGGTATTCGGTTTCGCGGTCGTATCTGTCCACGTGTAAGTGTTCCGTTCACTCGTTGTGCCAGCCCCTTGGATTATGGTCGGGTTGACGACCTTGAATTGTCCGTCTTTTGTTTCACTGCGAAGAATATGGAAGCCGGCGTTGTTGAGTTCCGATTCTGTTGCCCAGTTGAGAACAGCGCCTGTATCGGTGTGGTCTGCTCGGAAATGGGAGAGGGTAACCGGTAAAAACTCGGGCTGGATTGTGCGCGTATCAATCGGAAATCCCTGGAAAGCGAAGTTGCCATAAGTATCCATAACATAGAGGATGACCGCTTTGTTTGCCGGTGTCAATTCCGTCGTAACGAATCTCACGTTTTTGGTTTCGCCGCTTAAGGATTTATAGCCGATCATCTCTAGTTGTCCGATGGCTGCGCTGACCTTTGTCGTGTGTGTGTGTAACTGTGCTTGATGGAGCCCGTCGGGATCGGTAATTTTAAAGTGTAGATGGATATTCCCGGATAACGCCATGCGCGGTTTCAGCATTTCAATCGTTGTCGGGATACTAAAATGGGTTTGGTTTGTGTTGAAGTAGCGATGTGCATCTAACCACTCCGCGGCAGCCTCAGAGAATTGGTTTGGTTGCGACCCGTAGGACATAAAATAGGTATCACTACGGAAATCGTGTTTCAATCCGAAAGCGTGTCCGAGCTCATGTACTAAAACCTGGTGACCAAAGTCTCCATCAGCACATAGCTCAGAGACGAGGACCTCTCCACCAACAGTACCTATTTCTTGACCATAGCCGCAGGCTCGCCTGCGTTTCCCTGAAAATTGCCTGGAACTGACATCAAGAAAAGCGATAGAGATGTTTGTTCCTGGTCCTACATCTGCCTGGCCCGCAAGTGCGCCCCAGGCTGTTAAAGGATTATTTTGATAATACACGTCATTAAACTGTCCTTTGATATGATGCACCACGGCTTTGCCGGATGCGTCGGTTTCATAAGTAAATGTTTTTCTGCCGAACCCGTGCTGTTGCATCTGTTCAGCGAATGTTTGTTGGACTGCCTTTATCCGTCTATCTATGTCTGCGTCAATGTTGGGCTGCGGTGAACGGTCATTTGGCAAAATGTAGAGAAGTTTGACGATGGGGGCTTGGGGTTCCGTTTGTAGGTAAGACGCTACATTTTCAATACGCACAGCACCGGCAGTATCACAATAGGCGAGGGTTTTGCCATCCGGCGAGAAACTGGCCCCGCGAGCCGCCGCGCCGGCGGATCCTGTTAAAGAACCGATCAGTTGACCATTGTCAAGGGACCAGAGATTTATTTGTGAAGAGACTGTGCTGGCAAGGATTTTGCTATCCTGTGAAATATCAAGGGAATCCGCTGGAAGCCCATAATTTGAGAGTGCGCCGATCCGTGTCCAATCGCGGGCAGCCCATAAATGGATAGAACCCTCCCTAGAGGCGGCGAGGGTTTTGCCATCCGGCGAAAATACAACCGAGTCCACCGGGTATATACTACTCCCGCCGAGCTCAGTAATAACTTTACGTTCCGCAACGTCCCACACCGTTACGGTGCCTGCATGGTCGCCAGCCGCGAGAAATTGTCCATTTGGAGAAAACGCTAATGACCAGACAAAAGTACCATGCGGCAGCTTCGCGATCTCCTTTTGCGCGTGGACATCCCATAATATTACGTCGAGCGCGCCTATAGCGAGAAGTTGTCCATCCGGCGAAAATGCCATACCTTGGACTGCCGAAACCACACCGCGCGCAATAGGTCGAAATGTGGCGATATTCTGTTGTGTGCGTATATCCCATAATCTGACTGTCCACTCTCCGCTGGCGATCAGATTGCCGTCCGGTGAAAATGCGATTGAAGTGATGCCTGCAGTGTGTCCTTTAAGAGGGACCATCGTCCCGTTCTGCAAATCCCACAATTTGACGGTGTTGTCACCTCCGGCACTCGCGACCAGCGTGTTATCTACTGGCGAGAATTTCACGGTTTGGACGATCCCGCCGTGGTTTAGAACAGTCGATTGCTGTGCGAAACCGAAGCTTAAGCACCTGAAAAAGAACAGGATCGTGAGGAAAAAACGTTTGAATTGCATAGCGTCTCCTTATTTGTCGCGATTCGGAATCAGACTATTGTTCCTGCTTGATTTGCCCCCAACTTGTCGTTAACTTGCCGTGCGCCGTGACTTCCATAGAAACGCCTTCAGGCGATATAGTCCATAGGAAGTATTGACTAGCCACCCAATCTCCATCTATTACCTCTCTTTGATCTTCAACAGCATAGAATGTGCCGTCTGGACTAACCCCAGCAAACATAAATGGTTCAGAGATTATTTTCTTTTTCTCTTTGAAAATATCCCATAAATAAAGTCCATCCACATTAACAAAAGTATGACCAACAGCATTAGTGCCAGTAGTAGCACCAGTACCTGCCAGTATCATACCGTCTGGACTAAACGCAAAAGGACCATTCCACGCCCGACCATAATACCCGAATAGACGACCTGTTTCTTTTTTTGTAACGACATCCCATAACGTTATTAGGAGGCTGTCTCCAATACCAGCTGCCAAAGCAGTTCCATCTGGACTGAACTTTACATAGTTGACACTCCAAGGAGGATTAGGTATAGCTATTTCGAGTTTAGCTATTTCGACGTTTTCGCGGATATCCCATAAGAATAAATAAACGGCTTTTTCTCTTCTTCCCAGAGTTCCAATTGCCAAGGTAGTTCCATCAGGGCTATATGTACTACACGTAGGAAAATCAGGTACTTCGATTTCAGATTTCTTTTCTCCAGTCTCAACATCCCAGAAATATACAAACGCAGAAGGGGTTCCCCAATTTCCGGCAGCACAACTTACCAACGTGGTTCCATCTGGACTGAAAGATATGCTTGAGATTGAGTTTGCCCCAACGTGTTCAAATACGAATTTTGCGTTTCCGGTAGCGACATCCCACAAAGTTACCCGACTCTGTTCAGAACCACTGGCAAGGAGTGTGCTGTCAGGACTAAAAGTCAGAACGGCACCGGCACCTATGCGGAACTCGCTTATGAAAACATCTTTTTTTGATCCGGTAGCGGTATCCCACAAATGTATAGCTCCCTTGAAATCAGAACCTGATAGTGTTTCACCATCTGGACTTAATGCGAAAAGGTTTAATGTGGAATGTCTTAAGACTTCTGGAGTCTCTTTCAATAGGACTTGAGCAAAAGCGTTTAGGGAAAGAAAACTGAACAGGACAAATAATGTCAATGTTGTTTTCG
>VXXH01000660.1 GCA_009835515.1 Candidatus Poribacteria bacterium | reverse complement strand
TGTTGCTGAAACCGGTCATCCGAGCGATTTGGGGGAACGCATCAGCAGTTGTTGCTTGTAGCGAAGGCTTACGCGAACTCGCGCGAGAGACGGATTCAAATGTCCAAATGGATGTAATTCCGGATGCTGTGGATTTGGAAACTTTTACACCCGTCCAACGCGACGCCTATCCAGAAAAGATCCGGGTTCTCACAATCGGGAGGCTCATCCCTCGCAAAGGGTTCCAATTTCTAATCCGCGCGCTTCCCCAAGTCCTTGAAAAGGTCTCACACAACTTTGAAATAGAGGTCGTCGGTGATGGACCATATCACGGAGAACTCCTGAAATTAGCAGAAAACCTCGGTGTAACCTCACATCTCCACTTTGCGGGTTCAGTCCCATATCCGAAATTGCCAGAAAAATATAGCAATGCCGACCTCTTAATTTTACCTTCACTCGCAGAAGGAATGCCGCTTGTCGTCTTGGAGGCGATGGGAACAGGACTTCCGATCATCGCCAGTCGCGTTCAAGGTATCGATGAACTTGTGAGCGATGGGGTTAACGGCGCGCTGTTTGATCCCGGCGATGTTGACGGACTCGCGCACTGCCTTGTCAAACTGATTAATGCCAACGAAGGGCGCCTTGAAATGGGCAAAGCGAGTATTGAACGCGTTAAACCCTACGATTGGAAAAACATCGCCAACGCTTATTTAAGCCTCTATGCTGATATTTTAGCCAAAGGAGAAGAATAAAAATATGTACCCAACCAAGGTCCTTGCGATCGGGGCAGGCGGCTTACAACGCGCCTTAACCCACCAATTCGTTCATATCCTCAATGAACGAAATCTTTACAACGGCGGTATCTTTGTCGGACAGCCGCGCGGTGCCGAGAAAGCCGATGCCTTCAACCGACAGAACGGGACATACCATGTCGTCACGTTTGACTTAAGCGGTATCCACGACATCCAACAGGTTTCAAGCGTTGTTGGGGCAACAACACTCGCTACAGAAACCGGTCGTGAGCAGTTCTATACACAGACGGAAAACCCGCTTGACCTTATCCTCATCGGCGTAACCGAAGCAGGGATCGCTAAAGGTGAACTCGCAATGGATGTGCTGGATGAGACTCTTTACCGCTATTTCTGTCGTCACGGCGCAGGCGCAACACTCTGCGTCATCAACACTGATAACCTCCGAAATAACGGCGATGTAATTCGCGATATTCTCTGCAACGAGTATCCAAAACGGAGTGATGATTACGCGGCGTGGTTAGACACAAACGTCGGTTTCCTTAACGAAATGGGCGACAGACTCGTGCCACAGGTCTATGCTGTTCCTGACGAGATTCAGGCAGCTGCAAGCACACAGATTGAGGGTCAAGATGAATTAATAACTTATGCGGAGGCATTACCTGAAACGCCGCTTATTCTGGAAGATTTAGGCGACATGCTACGCGTGCCGTTCGGTGAACTTCAGGACTACGGCGTTATTGTCAGTCAAGAAAGCATCGAACCTTATCACGATTGGAAACTGCTTTTGGTGAATTCTGTACATGTACCCGGGATTACGCACAAAGGAGTGCTTTCTGGCATCGAATACGTCAACGAAGCAGCGTCACATCCAACGTTTGCACCGCACCTCGAACGCCTAATGAATGGATACGCTGAGATCGTAGAAGCAGACATCCCAATAGCAGGTAAAAGCGCACATGCATATACACTGGAGTTTGTAGATCGCATCCGTCGAGTCAAAGACGACAACGCTCGGATTAACATCATTGAAACCGTGAAACTCCGCGAACGTGCTGCGGATATTGTTCGCTCACCAAACTATGATACCAGCACCGAACTTTTTAAATCCGATTTTGCCTATTCCTTCGCGACGGTGCTCCGGTTTTTAACACCACACGCAATCTCGTCTCTTGATGACTACAAAGGTATCACCGATACCGGTACAGCGTATGAAATCCAAGACCCTGACCGGACAATACAAGACATCCTGAGAGGGGCATTTGGTGCGAGTCGAACAGACGTGAAAGGACGGATTGCGTCTATTTTCTCAAATGCAGCATTGTGGTCTCCAGCCGGAGCAACATCACCGGTCAGTCTGAATAAGAATCAAGACTTTATGGAACGCGTTGGGCAGTATTATCATCGGTTGGTTAACGGAGAGACGTGTCTTTCGGTTTTGGAAAGCATTAATGCGGAGTAGCCGTCAGTCATCAACAGCCAGTTGTCAGAGGACTGGTTATCAGTTATCAGTTATCAGTTACAAGAGATTTTTGATAATCCCAACGTAAGTACTGATAACTGAAAGATTTTTTTCGGAGAAAAAAATCGTACTGACGACTGATAACTGATTGCTAGAGGCGAATAACCCCTTTTTTCCGCTGAAGCACGGCATCATAGAACCGCATCGTACCAACGCAGTCTTGGATACTCGATACCGGTTCCCGACCCTCACGAATAGCATTGACAAATTCGGTAAGGCTAATGCCATCGCCAGTCAATTCGCCATTCCGCTGATCAGAAAAATTTGAGGTGAAACTGTTCCCAGATTCGGTGAAGTGTTGAGCACCCCACAACCCATCTAAAACGATATATTCGTGCTGACCGGTAATTTCGATGTAGTCATAATTGCGCTGCCATAAGCGTTGACTGCTCAGCTGCAAACTTCCGACCGCGCCATTTGTATATTCTACACCGACAGCAAATGCCCCTTGTCCATCAACTTCATTGTGAAAAACGCTGAGTTCCTTCACATCCGCACCAGCGATATGCCGCGCCAGATCAAAGTGGTGGATCGCGAAATCGAGCAGATAACTTTTAACCGTCGGGTATTTCCCACTGCAGAACGAGCAAAAGAGTTGGGTGAGTGTGCCGAAGGATTCCGTCTGCATGATCCGCCTTGCTTCTCGCACACCGAGACTGAACCGCCGTTGGAAGTTCACCATGAGTGTCTTATCGTGTTTTTCCGCGGCTTCTGCCAAAGCAATCGTTTCTTCGAGAGATGGCGCAGGCGGCTTTGGGGTAAATACATGATACCCCGCCGCGAGCGTTTCAAGCACAAGCGGCTGCCTCGGGTCAGGTCCCATAGAAATAATCACTGCTTCCAGGTCTTCTTTTTCAAACATTTCGTGCCGATCGGTGTAATATCGACCTGTGCCGAATTTGCCAGCGGCATCCTTAGCACGATTTTCGTCTGCATCGCAAACCGCTTGCAATGCGACGGGGGCGAGATGTAATGCGGGATAAATAGTGTGCCGTGCAAAACCGCCAGCACCGAGAAATCCTATCCGAAGAGGTTCCATATC
>VXXH01000824.1 GCA_009835515.1 Candidatus Poribacteria bacterium | reverse complement strand
CCCTGAATCTGTCGAGGTTAAAGAGATTAAATGGTAAATTATTCTGTTCGTCGTATATTTGTCACTTTCTGTGTGTTTTGCTCGTTTGTTATTATGGTTTCACCTACGTTTGCCGGTGAAGCAGCTGACCTGGCGTTTATCCGAAAAGTCAATCCAATAACAATACCGAAACCACAGGAATCTGTCCGTTTTAATCCGGTGGAAACCTCGGAGTTAAAACTCGCCGCGACAGGTCTGATACGGTTATATCAAAAATTCATATCAAGTCAAGACGGTCCAACTTGCAGCTTCTCTCCGAGTTGTTCACGCTTTGGTATGGCTTGTATACAGGAATACGGTGTCCTGCGCGGTGTGCTACTCGCTGCTGATAGACTTATCCGATGCAACGGTTCGCAATCAAGACACTACCATAAAGACCCAAGAACAGGAAAGTACATAGACCCGATTTTAGATTATGCCAAGTAAACAGATATGGGGATTGTTACTGATAATACTCCTCAATACAGCGTTGTTATCCTTTGCGGGCTCCGAGGAGTCGTTTGCATATTACAGTCCCGAAAATATTCTTAGATTCGCCGATTCTCTGTATGCTCAAGGCGATTACCTCCGTGCAGCAGGTGAGTACCAACGTTACCTTTTCTATCAGCCCCAAGAAAGCGCGCAAATCCACTATAAGATTGCTATCTGTTATCGCTTCGGTGGTAAAACCGAGCAAGCGATTCAAGGTTTTGAGGCACTTTTGCGAACATATCCCGAAGGTCAATTTGCAAGCCGTGTCTACTATCAGATCGGTGCCACCTATTTCCTGATGGATCGGTATGAACAGTCGTCGCAATTTCTCCATGAAGCACTGCCACGCATAACGGATACACGCCAACACGCCGAAGCAGAACAGCTGATTGGACTTTCTTATCTGAGGCAAAAACGGTGGTCTGAAGCAGGTAGGCTTTTTAAGGCGTTACAGGCATCAGATGTAATACAAATCAGAGAAAAAGCAGAAGTGTATCACATTTACGCGGAGAAGGGAGCAGCCTTACCGACCCGCAGTCCGTTTTTAGCGGGGACTCTTTCTGCAATTGTGCCCGGAGCCGGACGGCTCTATACCGGTCGCTTTGGGGATGTGCTGAACACTCTTTTCACAGTTGGTTTAACAGGTTGGCAAGCTTATGATGGCTTTCGTAGAGACGGGCTTTCATCGGCAAAAGGGTGGACACTCGGCACACTCTGCGGCATTTTCTATGTGGGTAACATCTACGGATCCGTAATATCAGCCCGCGTTTACAATCGCCACATAACGGACGAGTTCTTGGCAACACTGTTGGTAGAATTGCCGTATTAACATAGTTTTCAGTACTCAGTTAAGAAATGCTTTTGAAAAGTGCAAACTAAAAGTTTACACTACACTCCTCGTCTACCAAACACTGATTTTCTTCAATTTTTATCGGTCTTCAGGAATATCTCTCCGTCAAAGTCCGGAATTTCATGGCGCGAATAACGCTTACTACTACTAACTGCTATGACAGGTTCATCAAAAGTAATCGTTCTCGCAGCATCGCTACGATTGTATACTACCCATCCGTTTTCAAACTCTCGGATAAAAAGTCCTGCTACATCTCGGTATTGAACTGCCTTCTCTTGGATCGGTTGTCCGAGATCAGCATCCCAGAAATCATACCAATTGTGTAGATGATCGGGGACTGGTATGGCGTTGTCATCGCCAAACAGCACATAACCGTCTGAGTGTGTTAGACTCAACGTGGTAATCATGCGCATCCACTGTTGATTTTCTGAACTGTTCCGCTCCGCAACGCGTGTATTTAAATCTCCCATATACTCTGTTACGACGCGCCATCCTTCTAAGCAGTTGATTCGCGGCTCTCTCAAGTGCTGTTCAGCCCATAGCAATGTCTTTTCTATCTGTAGAACCTGATCAAGGTTATACCCTTTGTTATGTTCCGGCTTATAACACTCCATGAAGATACCGTTGACGTACGGCGCGGATTTTGGAATCTGACGCATATTCGCGTTGACAAGGATTAAGAAGTCATCGTCTACCTGTGACCGTATTTTGTGCAAGATAGACAATCGTGCTTCTAATTCAGCCGCTCGTGTGAGAATTGTCGCTGACCAATCATCAACACCAACTGAGCTGGTCGCATAATCTTCGTTCCACCAATCCAACATGATCCCATCAAAAAGACCAGACTTGTCCAATGCCACGGCTTGATTGACCATCAGATTCTGCATCTCTGGATTCGTGAAGTCTATGAGGTAGCTGAGAACTTTATCGTTTTCATCAATTTCTCCATTGCCGTTCGTATCTTCTCCCCAACCGACGACGGGTTTGCCGTTGCTATCTTCAAGCCAATACGGAGAATCCGGCGGGAAATAACCGACCTCCCACCAGTTTTCCACATCTGCTTCATTCTGACGAGACACATATCTTGCGTCTCTGCATCGGATTTCCACAAGCAGCAAGAGATTCGGATTTAAGGATAGCAGCTGTTGTTTTCTTTGCCGGGCGGTATCTAATTGGCTGGGACTTAGTGCTGTTGCCAACCCTGAATAAGGCTGTTCCTCTGATATATCCCAAGCAACTCTAAGCAGAGCGTAAGGGTGGGCAAAAGCGAGATCGTGTTGTGCAAGTCGATGAAGTTCGTCTGTGTCGGGTCTATTTTCGATGCCGCTCCATGCTTGAAAAATGGAAGGGTAACTCCTCCGCGCATCGGCTGCATTTGCCTTCATAACGCCGAAAACGAAGAGGAGTATCAGAGATTGAATTGTAATTGTTTTTAGCATTGTGGCATCTTTTTCTATTTATGAAAGCCTATCTTCAGTTTTCCCCACGTTGTTGTTAACTTATTTTGGGGTTGTACTGCTAATACACCTTCAATGCCTTTGTTCATAAGTTCTTGGATTTCCTGCTCGGAACGCGCAATATTGGAGATTCGCACTTCGTCCATCCGTCCTTGTAGGAACGGACCAGCACCGCGTCCGAGCCACAAGACATCGTCATTCGGGGTGATATTACCGCCGATTTTGCCCTCGCCGTCTAAGACACCGTCGATATAAATCTTGGCATCGCCGGACTTGGCATCGTAAGTTCCAGCGATATGCGTCCATTTCTTCAGTGGCATATCCGTTTTACCGGCAGCAACAGCAGCCCCCCAAGCATGCTTATCGGTGGTCATCCGGATTAGCACCTTCTTGTCGCTCCGAGGTCCCACTTTGTAGGTCGTTTCCTTAGTGGCACCATAGGTGTCAATTTAGTGGCTTTTCTGTAGCCTCTTGGAGTCTGCGAAAA
>VXXH01000842.1 GCA_009835515.1 Candidatus Poribacteria bacterium | reverse complement strand
TTGTTATTCTGCGTGGGACACCGTTATCCAAGATGCCCAAAAGCGTTAAATGGAGTTGGGCTTGCGTCGGCAATGTCTGGAGCAATTCTTCCTCGATCTTCTCGATCTGTCCCTGTGCTTTTTTGCGTTTCGCCCGAAACGCGTCCAGAGTTTCTTGAACCTCCGCATCTTCAACAAGTGAATCTTTTGCGAACCGATTTAAGGTTTTCAAGTCTTTGACTGACTGAATCTCTTTTTGACGTTTTAACTCCCATAACGCTTCAAGTTGGGTCTGATGTGTCGATGTTACGCCAAGGTCCGCCCAAGTTCTTACCTGCTCATTTTTATTTTCACTCTTTTGTGCCGAGGCGATAACAGTGCAGAGGGCAGCGCATACCAATATCCCAACGGCGCGCTTGGTCCAGATGTGTCGCTTTTGTACCCGTTTACCGTCTTGCATGATTTTCCTCCGACTTTTTAATATGGAACATGGTCTGAATCTACCTATATCATGATAACACGGCGGGTAGAGGATGTCAAGACAAAACCCACAGAACCGTTCTTACTGACAACTCATGGAAACCGACGACTAATACTCTGGCAACTATTCTCACTGATAACTGTCCCTCTGACTGCGAAAATAAAAACAATTTCTCCTTGACAAAAAACGCTGTATCTATTAAAATTACTTATAATATTACGCCTCAAACCGCTTGAGCACTACACGGAGAGGGACTCAGATGCAAGGAGGAATGGATGCACTATAAAGGGTTAAAATTGGATCGGTTTCAGGAGGAAGCGATCGCGGCAATTAATCGGGATACCTCGGTTATTGTCACTGCTCCTACAGGTGCTGGCAAAACTGTTATCGCAGAGTACGCTGTCGAAAAGTGCCTTCAGGAAAACCGCCGCGTTATCTATACCGCACCGATCAAAGCCCTCAGCAATCAAAAATATCGAGACTTTTATGCTGAATACGGCGACAAAATTGGCATTGTTACAGGCGATGTGGTGCTCAATCCGTATGCCCAAGTCCTATTGATGACGACCGAAATTTTCCGAAATACTATCTTTGATGACATTGAACGATTACAGGATGTCTCCTACGTCATTTTTGACGAAATCCACTATATTAACGATATTGAGCGTGGTACCGTTTGGGAAGAGAGCATCATCTTCGCACCCCAACATATTAAATTTGTCTGCCTGAGTGCCACGATTCCGAACATTAGACCCTTCGCAGAGTGGATGCAGAGCGTCCGAGATATTGATATTGAGATCGTGGAGGAATTAGAGCGTCCTGTCCCCTTGGAACATCACCTCTATTTTAAAGGTTACGGTATTGGTGGTATAAAGCATATCACTGCACTTCGCAACAGAGCACACCGCGAAACGCGTAAACGAAGACCGGATCTGCCTGACGATAAACCTCTAAAGCCGCTTCCGGCTGATTTTACGGAGACACGGCTTATTCCATATCTCCAGCGAGAGAAGCAGCTGCCATGCCTCTATTTCTGTTTTAGCCGAAAGGGGTGTGAGGAAAACGCATCCACATTGGTATTCGGATCGCAGGTTGCATTGCTTAATAAAAAGCAGAAAGCGGAGATTGTAAAGCAATTTGACGAACTTTGCGTTCAGTTTGACATCGCTGCAGAAAAAAAGGTTGCAGAGTTTCGTAAGCTCGTCAGCTGTGGGATCGCCTATCATCATGCGGGGATGTTACCCACGCTCAAAGAGGTCGTAGAACGGCTATTTACTTCTGGATTGATTCAACTCCTCTTTACTACAGAGACATTTGCTGTTGGTATTAATATGCCCGCTTGCGCTGTTGTTTTTGATAGCCTTGAAAAATTTGATGGTATCGGTTTTCGCTATCTCAAGGCGCGTGAGTATCACCAAATGTCAGGACGGGCAGGCAGACGCGGTATTGACACGATCGGTTACGTCTACTCCCAAATTGTTCCCGCTTACGCTGATACAGCTGAGATTAATGCCGTTGTCGCTGATAAGATCGAGCCAATTGAGAGCCAATTTAATCTCTCCTATTCCAGTATTCTCAATCTTTATCAGAAATATGGTGATGATATTTACGATGTTTATACGATGAGTTTAAGCAACCACCAAAATCGTGTACGTGTGACGAAACTCAACAAGCAGATTGAGGATAAAACGGAGAAATTACAAACACTACCGGAACCTGAATGCATCCACGACAGTATCGATGGGACTGAACAAATTCAGAAGCATTATCAGCAAAAGCGGAAGCGTGAGAAAAATCTCCAGCGTTTGCATGTAGAGATGTCACAAATCAAATCGCAGACAAGGGGAAAGAAACGAAAAAAGGAACGCGTAAGGAGATTAAAAGTTGTTCACCGGGAGATAAATCGTTTACGGACGGGTGGCGATCAGAGCATTTGTGAAGAATGTCAGCACTTGCAAACATGCACAAGCAGATATAAGACTATCCGCAAAGAGGAAGAGCGACTTCAGAAACTTAAAAAGAGATCCACATTTATTGAAAATGATCCGAGGCAGCAAATAGCCGCCCGTCTTAAAGTCCTTGAAGAATTGGGCTATACTGAAGCGCAGACACTTTTGCCACGTGGGAGCACCGCCGCGCATATTTATGGGTATGAAGTCCAGTTGACCCAATTGCTGTTTAGCGGTTTTTTTGAAAAACTTACGGCAGACGAAATTAACTGTCTCATGGTAGCGATCGTCTCTGAACCGCGTAAGGACGGGTACTTTAAGCCACTCAAGAATGAACGTTTATTAGAGATACTCTATGCTGTCAATTCTGAAATTTCATTTATCCAGTATTTAGAGGTCAAGCATAACGTGACAGAAATTACACCCATGCTGGAACTTCGCCTTTGTACTGCGATGCTGGCGTGGAGTCGCGGTTGTGAATTTGATAGATTAGAAAAATATGCTCATTTGGATGCTGGCGACTTTGTCCGAACCTTCCGACTCGTTATTGATCAACTCCGTCAAATTCGCCGTGCTATGGCTGGACATACGGCTCTCGTTGATAAACTCAACCGATGCATCGGAAAAATTAACAGAGATGTTATTGATGCCGAGCGACAATTGCGAATCGGGCAGGAAAATCTTGATGAAGTGACGGCAGAAGATGTTGTTGATGTCGATGCCTCGCCTGCTGCACGTGAAGATTTGGATAATACCCAAGCGGAAGATGCGGTATCGCTTTCTTCGTAAATTTGCTTTCAGATGGTGGTGCTTTAAAACAGGACTTACGTAACCCTTTTCGCTGGCGAGGTTTACAATCTCAGCAACCGACTGCTGACAACTGATAACTGACTACTGAGT
>VXXH01000714.1 GCA_009835515.1 Candidatus Poribacteria bacterium | reverse complement strand
AAATATGGATAAAGTGAAACTCGGTTTTATCGGGACCGGCGGTATGGCTGGCGCACACATGAACAACCTTAAAGATAACTTTGAGGACGTTGAATTTTGTGCGATGTGCGATATTTCGGAAGACCGCGCGAAAGCACGTGCCGAAGAATTCGGTGGAAACGCTTATACCGATTATCGTGTCATGTACGATAAAGAGGATTTGGACGCGGTTTATATCTGCACACCGCCCTTTGCACACGGCGAACAAGAACGCATCGCTTGTGAACAAGGCATCGCAATGTTTATTGAGAAACCGATCCACTCCGAATTAGAACCCGCAATTATCATCAACGAAGACGTTGAGCGGAGTGGGGTCATCACGAGCGTTGGTTACCACTGGCGTTATGGTGGCAACGCCCAGAATGCGAAGGCGATGCTTGAAGAGCAACCGCAAATCCTCGGCGCTCTCGGCTACTGGATCGGCGGTATGCCCGGTACACCCTGGTGGCGGGTTCGCGCACAATCCGGCGGACAGCACGTCGAACAGACAACGCATATCTTTGATCTCGCACGGTTCCTCGTCGGTAGCGACGGTAAAACCGTACACGGTGTCGCCGCAAGTGGTAGCATGACGCACATCGAAAACTACGATGTAGACGACATCAGCATGGTGAATATCGAATTTAAAAACGGCGCCGTCGCGAATATCGTCTCAAGTTGCGCAATGGAAGGCTTCGGGCGTGTACATCTCGAAGTGTTTACGCGCGGATTGGTTGTCACTGTCGGTGGCTCAAACAACGTCAACCGAGGTGGCGAGACAGAACCGCTTCCCGGCGACGGTGGGGCAGACAGAGACCGGGTCTTTATTGACGCTGTAAAAACTGGGGATGCCTCTAAAATTCTATCGCCTTATAGCGACGCGTTAGAGACGCTCCGCATCATGCTCGCAGCAAGCACCTCCTTCTGCACCGGTAAGGCTGTTGATCTGTAAAAACTTGAACTTTGAGGGACGGTTCCACTACCGTCCCCATGCAAACTCAATACAAAGAAGAAAGAGAGAATTATGCCAATTAATCAATCCATCTGTTTTGGCGGTTTTAGTCGGGGTAGGGACCCCGTAGAGGTTATCAAGAAAGCCGCTGACATCGGTTATAAATCTGTTGAGATGCTTCCCGCAGAATACTGGTCGGTCGTGCAAGACCACGGGATGCGAGTTGCGATTATCGTAGGGCACGCGTCCCTGCCATCCGGCTTGAACGATCCAAGCAACCATGATCGGATCGAGGATGAAATCCTCAAGAACATCGACATCGCAGCGGAAAACAACATCCCCGGACTCATCTGTTTCTCCGGTAATAGAGAGGGTAGATCCGAAGAAGAGGGACGCGATAACACAATCGCAGGGTTATCCCGCGTTACCAAATATGCTGAAGAAAAAGGGATCAACCTCTGCGTCGAACTCCTCAACAGCAAAGTCAACCACCCGGATTATCAATGCGACACGACGGCGTGGGGTGTTGAAGTCTGCAAGGGTGTCGGTTCACCACGAGCGCAGCTCCTCTACGACATCTACCACATGCAAATTATGGAAGGCGACCTCATCCGTAACATCACGGACTACAGCGATTACATCGGGCATTACCATACTGCCGGTAATCCGGGCAGACACGACCTCGATGACGAGCAGGAAATCTACTATCCTGCCGTGATGCGCGCCATCGTAAACACTGGATATGAACTCTATGTAGGACACGAATTCGGACCCAAAGGTGATGCCTTTGACGCGATGCAACACGCGTATGACGTATGTAACGTCTAATTATAGTAAAGCCCATAATTATTGAAACACATCAAGTCGAAGCGATTCCCATCTTATTCCCCCCTGATAAGAGGGGTGTTTTTGCTGGAGTGTTTCTTCTAGGGGGGTTATCTTCGTAAAAGTGTTCATTTATTTTCGGATTTTACTATAAAGTCCACAGTGTTATAGGGGCAGGTCTCTCTATACCTGTCCCTTTTTTTCCCGCACCGAATGCAGACGGGGTTTGCAATCCCCCGCTAATTAACCGAACACCACATATAGGAGGAACTCTAAATGAGAACCCTAAATTGGCTCATACTCACAACACTCATAGTGACTGTTTACCTGACATCAGTCGCAAGTGCTGGTCTGAATGACGGTTTACTCATCTATTTGCCTTTTGACGACCGTTCAGGACAAGATGCTTCTGATGAGAGCGGAAACGGCAACGCCGCTAAACTCATTGAGGGCGCCAAATGGAAACCGAATGGCGGTAAAATCAGCGGTGCTGTAGAACTTGATGGTGCAGGTGCCGCCGTTGAAGACGCGAAAGGTGGAGATTATATCAACGGACTTGATGTTTTTAGCATTTCCGTTTGGGTAAAATCTGATTCAGTTGGACACGACAGAGGTATCATCTTTGGCACAGATCCGGATGGTGGAGACCACACCTTCGGGTTACGCTACGATGCCGCAAGTTGGGCAACGCCAGGGGGGACGAATCTTATCAAGGGCGGAATTAGCACAACGGGCGGTGGCCAAGCGTATGAGGGTAAAAGCGATGTGCAAACGACTGACTGGCAACACCTCGTTTTTACTTGGAAAAGTGGTGAACAACTTGCCCTCTATATTGATGGCGAACTTGATGATGATCCTACACACAATGACGATGGTAAAGACGGAAAAATCTCTGGTGCCACCAAATTATTCGTTGGTAAAGGGGCAAAGGACAATAATGGCACATCGTGGCCTGGACTCATAGACGACGTGCGCATCTACGACAGGGCACTCAGCGAAGCAGAGATTGAAGAACTCGCCAGCGGTGTCCTCGCCGTCGAAGCGGACGGAAAGTTAGCAACCACTTGGGCACATCTCAAGCAGAGATAAGTCGATAATAGTATGTAGCGCGCGTCTGGGTTCCCCAATACGCGCGCGCCGCTTGTAGGAGCGAGTGTTTTTGCTTGGGTATTTCTGCGGATTGATAGGGGTATTTGCTTGGGGTCTTTGATAGGGGTCTTTGCTTGGGTATTTCTGCGGATTTCTGCAGATTTCTGCAGATTTCTTGTCGCTCGCTATTTTTGTTGCGTTCCATGAAAGCATCTGAACTTTGATTTATGTGACTTGCGTGATTGCTATGATAAGAGAATGACATGTATAAAGTGCCCCTAAACAAGCATGTTAGAATCTGATCCACAGACATTAGCGAACGTTATGATGATTATATCGGGATGCCCTACTGGTAGAACTATCGGGAAATTCTGTCGTTTCTAATAAATTGGAATAACTTCGGAATATTTATATAGAATTAAAGG
>VXXH01000152.1 GCA_009835515.1 Candidatus Poribacteria bacterium | reverse complement strand
ATACATAAGTAAAAGGAGGGTAACTATGTGCATCACGAATGCGAAATTCTTCTATAGTCTCATCGGGATCTCAGTTGTACTCGCCGTTTCACTCCTGTTTGGTAGCGGAATAGCCGACGCAGCAGTTGATAAAAATACAGTCGCTGTTTGGCTCTTTGAGGAAGGTGCAGGGAGAACCGTGAAAGACGCTTCTGGAAATGGACACGACGGCAAATTTGCTGGCAACCCGAAGTGGGTGAAAGCGAAATTCGGAACAGGGTTAGAGTTCCCCGGTACTGCTGGCGGTTACATCGTCGTCGATTCTACCAAAAAGCTGGAATTGGAAACACTCAGTATTGAAGCATGGGTTAAGGTGGAAGAGAGCACAGGTAAATGGCAGGGCATGGTCTGCAAACAACAGGCAGGATGTACCAATCGAAACTACGGTATCTGGGTTCATGTAGATAAGAGCGTTTTGCATGCACAGATCGGCGCCAATGGCGGATGCGCGTTCAGTATAGACGGCACAAGCGACATCACAGATAACAAGTGGCATCATCTCGCCTTTACCTATGATGGCAAGATGGGACACGTTTACGTTGATGGTGATTTGGAGACCAAAGCACCCAACAACCAAAGTTTTCAGAGTACCGATCCAATTACAATCGGCGTACCGAATCTTGATAACGCAAACGGATTAAAGGGTATCATTGATGAGATACGCATCTCCAACGTTGCGCGAACCGAGCAGGAAATTCAGCAAGCGATGGATGTCGGCTTAGCCCAAATTCTAAGCGTTGAACCCGGCGGCAAACTCGCAACGCGCTGGGGATATCTCAAGGTTGTACAATAATTTATGGTTATTGGTTTTCAGTACGGATTTTTTTGGCAAAAAAATCCTTTCGGTTTTCAGTTAAGAGGGTTCTTGTATCGGTTATAGATTGTATCACTGCCAGAAAGGACTCTTAACCGTTAACCGACAACCCACAACGGATAACCATTAAAGGAGAATGGATTGGAAAAATTAGCGTACATATCTTTATTGCTTTTTTCGATGACGGCATTCGCATTCGGACAAGGACTTCCAAGGGCAGTACCAGAACAGGTCGGTATCTCCACCGAACATCTTGAACGCATCCGTCCTGTGATGCAAGGTTATGTTGATGACGGACGTATAGCAGGGTTCCTGACGGTCGTGGCGCGACGCGGAAAAATCGTTCATTTTGAAACCATCGGCATGCGCGATGTTGAAAACGAAAAGCCCATGGAAGCAGACACAATCTTTCGTATCCACTCGATGTCAAAACCGATTACCAGTGTGGCAGTGATGATGCTCTATGAGGAGGGACATTTTCAGCTCGATACACCCGTGTCCGAGTTTATCCCTGAATTTAAAAACATGAAGGTCTACAACGCGGACCAGACGGAAATCTTGGACGCAAAGAACGAGGTAACAATCAAACATCTTCTCACGCATACCGCAGGGTTAACTTATGGCTGGGGCAGCGAACCGGTCGATAAACGCTATCGGGAGGCGAAAATTTTTGAACGCGGCGCAACGTTGACGGATATGGCAAAAAAGCTTACTGCTATTCCGCTCGTTCACGAACCGGGTGAAAGGTGGACCTATGGGTTATCTACCGATGTACTCGGCTACCTCGTGGAGGTGGTTTCGGGGATGCCGTTTGAAGAATTTCTCCAAACCCGTCTCTTTAAACCGATCGGTATGGTTGATACCGCATTTTCAGTGCCTTTAGAAAAGTTGGACAGGTTCGCCGCACTCTATCAACTTCACAAAGAAGGGCGGATGAAGGGGGATAAAGAGAAAGAAAAAAAGACGGACGGTGCAAAAGAAAAGGGGATCGAAGGTGATAAGGACCGAAAAATGAGGTTGGAACGTATTGAGAAAGATCCATCCCTCAAGAACGGTGAGGTCCGTTTCTTTCCAGGGGGTGGTGGTAAACTCCTCTCAACGGCGCCGGACTACATGCGGTTTTGTCAGATGTTGCTCAACGGTGGCGAACTCAACGGTGTTCGCATATTAAAGAAGGAGACGGTTGAACTGATGCGCTCCCCACATCACGATACTTGGTTCGGACTCGGTTTCGCTATTGTTACCGATAAGAAGGAGTCAACTGACGATAAAGAACCAAAAGGCACGCCGGAGTCGATAGGAAGTTACAGTTGGGGCGGTGCCGCTGGTACCATCTTCTGGATTGACCCCGAAAAGGAATTGATCGGTCTGCTCATGACGCAGATCAGTGATGTCTCCTCTTCCCACGATCAATTTAAGAAACTAACCTATCAGGCGCTAACCGAGTGAAGGAGAATGAATTGAAAAAATTTGCGTCTGTATACTTACTACTTTTCTGCGTCACTATACTCGCGTGCGGAACAGTTAACCTTGCCCCTAAACAAGATGTTCAGACAACAACTCTGAAAAGTGTTGATGTCGCCTCGACGCAAGGACTCCCCACAGCAATACCAGAAGATGTCGGTGTTTCTACCAAACGCCTGAAACGCATCCGATCGTTCCTACAAGGTTACTACAATTCAGGAGAAGTCTCCGGATTCCTAACGGTCGTGGCACGACGCGGTAAGATTGTCCATTTTGAAACCATCGGTATGCGAGATATTGAAAATGAAAAACCGGTTGAACCCGATACGATATTCCGTATCTACTCCATGTCAAAACCAATTACCAGTGTCGCGGTCATGATGCTTTATGAGGAGGGACACTTTCAACTCGGCACGCCAGTCTCCAGATTTATCCCTGAATTTAAAAATATGAAGGTCTACACCGAGGATCAGACGGAAATATTAGATGCGAAGAAGCCGATTACAATCAAGCATCTCCTCATGCATACCGCAGGGTTAACTTATGGTTGGGGCAATAAACCTGTTGATGAACGCTATAAAGAGGCGAAAATTTTTGAACGCGGCACGACGTTGGCAGACATGGTGAAGAAACTCGGCGATATCCCGCTCGTTCACGAACCGGGTGAAAGGTGGACCTATGGTGTGTCTACCGATGTCCTTGGTTATCTCGTGGAGGTCGTATCTGGTATGCCGTTTGAAGAATTCCTCCAAACACGACTTTTTGGCCCGCTCGGTATGGTGGACACTGCATTTTCAGTACCGCCGGAGAAAGTGGACAGATTTGCGGCACTGTATCGGCATAATAGAAGAGAGGGGCTGATGAAACGCGTAGGAGAAGACGCGCCACTCGCTAACGATGCAGTCAGTTTTTTCCCATCCGGCGGTGGCGGACTCGTCTCAACTGCTGAAGATTATATACTGTTTTCTCAGATGTTGCTCAACGCTGTAGAACTTGATGGAGAC
>VXXH01000610.1 GCA_009835515.1 Candidatus Poribacteria bacterium | reverse complement strand
TCGGAACGCTTGATCAACCCGGACGTGTTGAGCGGGGGATGTATGCTCCCGCGGATGCTATCTCCCAACTCTTTGGACAGGTCGGTGATCGTGGTGTCCAGTTAGGACATGAACTTTCTCAAAGAGCGTTACGTGAAGGACTACATCATCGGATCGGACGCGGTGATGCTGATGCTTGGATCGAAGGTGGCGCGCCGCGTCTACCTCGCGATGTTGAAGTCTCTGGTGAAGTGGCGGCTCCGGTGATACTGCTTCCGCAGTTTCAGTTGGCGGGTGAAGATGTTCAACTTCATTCCCGTGATCCTGATGATCAATGGCGCGGTATCCTTACCGAGATGATTCAGGAGATGGATGAGCAGAGGAGACCTGATGTCGATACTGAACTTGAATATGTAAGGAAGTCTTTACCTCAGTCTGCTGCGACTTCGACTTTCTCCGTTGCTGACCCAGTGGCTGAAGTTTATTCTCGGGTGAGCGATGATCCGAACTTGTTCTTTTCTATCGGTCGGCGTGATCCTGATGACCCCTCGGCTCCGGGAGAACTTCGTCATAGGGCTTATGTGGATCGTCGTCAAACAAGAGAGTATAGAGAATGGTTAGAAACAAGCGCGCCTTGGGAGCAATATGAGTTTGAACGAGGGAGTGTGCTATCACCCCCAGGACGGTTAGTTTCGCCTGAAGGACAACTTTCACAACATCCGCATGTTTTGCGTGAAGGGGTCTATGCTTTCAAAGATATAACCGAATTGGGTCAGGCTCTGAAACAGTTTGGTGATATTTCAAGTGAAGCCTTTTCACTTCAAGTTGTTAGAGGTATCGGTAGCACGGAATCTGGTACTGGGATTGATTTTCAGAAAGCACCTTTCGACTTTGTTTTTCAGCCGGAATCTGTATTTGAACTCCAGTTGCCTGATCTTTCAGGGTTGCGAGACATTTATTCAGAGATTACAGAGGCTGGTGGTGTAACGAGAAGTTCAGGATTGCCGACGGATGTTTCTCGTGAATTTGCTTGGATCCGAGATACGAGTGTTTCTTATGAGCATCATCCTGCTCAGACACTGGTTCCGGGGGATTACTTTGCTTCAGAGATGGCGTTGTCTCGTATGGCTATTACGCGTCATGTTGAAGGACAGGCACAAACAGATTATGAATTTGTGCAGTGGGCGGGACGTGCACCGGCTCGAGAAATGCCGCCAATTGAGCAGTGGACGCATGGTGAAATAACTCAAGCTGCTCAAGGGAAAGGCAGATATGCCGCGGAAGCAAGGACTGAGCTTGAGAGACGTGGTGGTGAAGATCCTTGGCAATTTGGAACGCGACCGGCTCGGGAACCTTGGTATAAAATGCCGCCGATCGAGGAATGGACGAACATTGAATTAAATAGGGAAATTGCTCAGAGCGGTGATAAATCGAAAGCAGCTTATGATGAGATTTTCAGAAGACGGTTTGAAGGGGCAAAAGATGTCACTGGCAGCATTGGTCGCGCGCTGCGGGCTGAATTGAAATTGGAGTATACTCGCGGTCGTCCGCAGGCGAAAGCAATTGAATTTGAAACTGAAACCGCATTTCGTCAAGAGGCGGGTGGTATAGATGATGAGACACGAGGTTTGGGACCACAAGGCTATAAAGAAGAATTATGGGAACCGGCAAAAGAAACAAGGGATCCTGAAGCTGATGAGGCGGGTCTCATTTATGAAGGATGGGTTGATGAATATGGAGACTTTGATCAGGTAGGTAAAGAAGATGTCTTGGAGGAAGGTGTTGTATCAACCGAGGGGCTTGATCAGCGACGCGATGATCCTGAAGGTATAATTGAAGATATTGAGGGGGTCGAAACGACACCATGGATAGAGGAATATGGCGCGTATGATCCAGTTATAGAGGAAGGAGTCATAGATTCGGAAAAAGTCTTTGGCCCGGCTACTTCTCGGAGTGTGTCAGGGATTCGTCCTGAAACGTCGGAACAGATTGGTGAGATGTTCGCTGGCTATATTGAGAGACGGGAATATGAACAGAAACTTTTGACTGAGGGTGATCCCGAATTACAAGCAGATATACTCCGTAAAATGGATGTTCGAGACCCGGACTGGCGGCGGAAGATGCGTACCGCGATAGGGCGGGATCGATCTTTTCAGACTCCGAAATTGAGACCTTATTGGGAACAAGCGGTTGAATTTCAGTCTCCTGGATGGGAATCACAAGCACAAGAGTTTTGGTACGCGGGCCAATTTGAGGAATACTATCACCATGTGGAGCCGGTTAGAATTCAAGCCTATGAAATGTATCGACGGGATCCCGAAGCTCGTGCACGGAGAAGGCAAGCAACGAATTTGATACGGGAGGGAATGACTCCACAGGATGCTGATCTTTATCTTCGTGATACCGGACCGAGAACCCCTGAGCCGACTTATCAAGCACAGATGCAACAGGAAGTGCGTTTTTCGGGTGCAGAATTAAAGACTGGTTTTTTGACACATCAGCGAGTGCGAGAATTTGAGAAGATGGGTGTCGCCTTTTCAGATTTGGAAGTAGAGATCGCTGAGGTGGATCCTCGGATGGGTGCACGCTTAACACGTTCACGTATGCATAGGTTAGAAGAAACTATAGCGGCTGAACGTGAGTATGCACCGTTAGAGATGCGGCAAGCAGAGATGGCGCAGTTGCAGCGTCGGCAACCGTCTGCTATGGACATTTTCCGGGAACGGATATTTTGGGAGGAAGCGGATATTGATCCGAAGTATCGTACGGGTTGGACGGAAGATCGTTGGTTTCACCCAGGTGAACTCCCGGAGCAAAATCTTGAGGCGGTTCGATGGCATCAGCGGAATGTAGGAGAAGAACAATTATACCTTGAGACGTTGGCTGGTGTAAGGGCAATGGCTCCTGAAGAATGGAGTCATCTGAGTCGAGAGTTGCCTGCAAAGTTAAGTGAGAAGCAAGAGCGGGCTGCCCAACGGATGGCTACTCAAAGACAGCAGTTGGCTGAGGCGGAAGGAGAAGCACGGCGTACAGCGCAATCGGCGGCTTATCGGATGGCAGAGGAACCTGAATCTGCGGCTATGCGTGAAGCACGAAAAAAGGATAGAGTAGTACCTGGTGATGAACTGGATCGGTTGCGGAAGGAGAGAGCTAAGGATATTCCCGGGAAGTATCCGCGGACAGATTTGCATTCGTTGCCTTGGGAAGAAGTTGATCCGCTTGATTTGGATACACCGCGTGCACGACGAGCAGACTTTTTTGGTATCGAGAGCGACCGAACTTACGGCTTAGAACTTGAGCTGATTACCGATTTAACACGGGCTGAAATGGAGCGTGAACTTGAAT